>CAYRJS010000043.1:3112-13687 GCA_964424535.1 uncultured Aquimonas sp. | reverse complement strand
TCCATGCCGGCGGTATCGATCTGCAATTCCCGCACCATGAAAACGAAATCGCGCAGAGCACCTGCGCCCATGGCGGCAAGCCGTTTGCGCGCTATTGGCTGCACAACGGCATGCTGATGTTCGATGGTGCCAAGATGTCCAAGTCGATCGGCAACGTCAGTCGCATCAACGACCTGCTCACCCGTTTTCCCGGCGAAGCCCTGCGTTACGCCCTGCTGTCGGCACAGTATCGCCAGCCGCTGGACTGGTCCGATGCCCTGGTCGAACAATGCGTACGCACACTGGATCGGCTTTATGGCAGCTTGCGCAATCTGGATGATATCGACGTCGAGATTGATGACAGTGCCATTCCGGCTGCAATCGAAGCGGCCCTGGATGATGACCTCAATACGCCCAAGGCCCTGGCCGTGCTGGCGGAACTGGCAGCCACCGCGCGCAAGGCAACTGGAGACGCTGAGCGTCACCAAGCCAAGCGTGCTCTGCTCGGCGCCGGTCGAGCCCTGGGTCTGTTGCAGCAAGATCCGGAAGCGTGGTTCGGGCATGCCGGTGACAGTGATGAAGACGCCCGTATCCAGGCTCTGGTCGAAGAACGCACCGCGGCCAAAAAAGCCCGCGATTTTGCCCGCGCCGATGCCATCCGCGATGCCCTGGTCCAACAGGGTATTCAACTGGAGGACACCCCGCAGGGCGTACGCTGGAAGCGTATCTGAGCAGCCACTTCGTCCTGATCCATCACCCAAAAGCTTTATCACCCCACCATGAACCCATCCATGTTCCCCCTTGAAACCAGCAGCCTCGAAGCCCAAAGCGCCATTGACGAAGAATTCAGCTTTTTTTCCGACTGGGCTGAGCGTTATCAATACCTGATCGACCTGGGCCACAAGCTGCCCGAATTTCCCGAAGACTGGAAAATTGAAGATCACCGTCTGCATGGCTGTCAGTCGATGGTCTGGATCGTGGCTGAAGGCGATGCCGAGCAACTGGTCTTTCATGCCATCAGTGACTCGGCCATCGTGTCCGGCCTGATCTACCTGGCCTTGCGCGTGTATTCGCACCGCAGCGCCCAGGAAATCCTCGATGCCGATCCGGATTACGTCAACGCCATCGGCCTGTCCCGGCATCTGTCGCCGACCCGCAGCAATGGTCTGGCGGCCCTGCTGGCGTTTATCAAGACCAGCGCCCAGCGCGCCCTGGCGGGTGAGCCGGTCAATCAGACCGTGCGATGAATTACGACCATGCCTTTCACGCCGGCAATCACGCCGACGTACTCAAGCATCTGGTGCTGGTAGCCCTGCTCGAAGCCTTGCGGCGCAAGCCGGCACCGTTTTTCGTGCTCGATACGCACGCTGGCCAGGGCCGCTACGCCTTGGACAATGATGCCACCCGCCGCAGTGGTGAAGCTCAAACCGGCATCCTGCGCTTGCAATCATGGCAAGCGCGCCAGACGAAAGTGACCCCGGCCCTGCAGAACTATCTGCAAGCCCTTGTCCCGCATCTGGCAGCCGACAACTACCCCGGCTCACCCCAGTTGATCATCGACGCTCTGCGCCAGGATGATCGCCTGGCTTGCTGCGAGCTCAAGCCGGAAACCGCCCGCACCCTGAAATCCCATCTGGGCCGCGACCCGCGTATCGCCGTGCATGTTCGCGACGGCTATGAAGCCGTCAAGGCCCTGCTGCCGCCCACGCCTCGGCGTGGGATGGTGTTGATCGACCCACCCTACGAGGCGCAACTGGATGAGTTCAAACCCATCATCCAGGCCTTGAAAGAGGGTCTGACACGCTGGCCGCAAGGTATTTTCGCGCTGTGGTACCCGATCAAACGGCACCGCGATCTGCAGCCTTTCCTGCGCAAAGCCGGAGCCTTGCCGGCGCAATCCATTCTGGCTGCAGAACTGGTGGTACATCCGGGTGAATCACCGTTGCGCCTCAACGGCAGTGGCATGTTGGTGTTCAATCCGCCTTGGCAACTGGATACCGCCCTGAAACCAGCCATGACGCAACTGGCCGAAGCCCTGGCCGATGCCGATGGGCAATGGCATCTGGATTGGCTACGCCCGGCAGCCTGATCTATCCGCTTTTATGCTCCCGGTGAGCCTTGGCTAGCCGCTTGTTGCAGATGCACCAGCAGGCCATCCACCCAGGGTTCAAACAGGTGACTCAACAGCAAGCCCAGACCACCGGCCACGGCAATCAACAGCATCGAGCGACCGACCTGATGCACCAACTCACGATTGCGTGAGCGCAGGACAAACAGCAGGCTGAACAGGATGCTGGTGAACGAGGCCAGCACGGCACCGATACCTGCCGTCACCGGCGCCACGCTGCCCTGGGCAGCCAGGGCCGCGGCTGCGGCCACGGCGCTGGCGCTGGACAACAGCCCGCCGACTACGCTGACCACGTAGAAACCGGCATCCCCCAGATACTTCTGGGTCACCGCCCCCAGTACGTGCAACACCAGAAAGATCAGGCCGTATTTGAGTGCCTGCGCCAGCGAAAATGGCATTTCCAGTTGAATGGCCGGTGGTTCGGCGGCGCTACTGCGGCGGGCGCTGCGTCGACTCCACATCACCATGATGACGCTGACACCCACCATCAAACCGAAAGCGGAAAACGCCCCGAGCAGGGTTGCCGGCGCCAGGATCAGCAGCAGCAAGGCATTGCGCACCGTCATGGCACTGATGGCCAACAGGATGCCGCGATAGGCCACCCCGATATAGTCGTGACCCACTTCACGCACGCGCTCGACCAGCTCGATCACGGTGAAATTGCTGTTGATCAAGCCACCAAACAGGCCCGACAGCTCGGTGCCCCGGGTGCCGTACAACTTCCACAGGATGTAGTTGAAAAAACCGATGCCGGCGATCAGGATCACTGCGATCCAGGCCGTGCGCGGCTCGAACAAGGCCCAGGGACCGATCGCACCCTTGGGCAGGGCTGGGTAGATCACGATCGCCAGAATTGCCAGCAGGACCGCTGAGCGGATTTCCTTTTCGCTCAAACCGGAAGAAAAGCCCGCCAGGCGCTCTTTCCAGGCCAGCAGCGCGGTCGCGATCACCATCACCGCTGCCGGCACGATGGTCTGGCCCAGGCCACACAGGATGCCAGCCATCACCGTCACCATCATCGCGGCCGAGGTGGTCAACTCGATCGAACCGGAGGTGCGCAAGGAATACTGGTTGAGCACCACCACCAGAACGCCCACCAAGGCCAGCGCCGCCAGGCCATAAGGCGTACCCAGGGCGCCGCCGATGGTGCCCAAAAGGCTGACAAAGGCAAAAGTGCGCACACCGGCATCCTTGCCCGCGCGCTCCCGCTCCAGGCCGATCAAAAAGCCCAGGGCCACGGCCAGCGCCAGGCGCATAAGGATCGGGGCATAGGGCCAGGCCACGACCGGCAAAGGAGTTTCGATTGGCGACATCAAGCAGGTCCAGATAGGGAAAGCAGGAATACCCGCTATCCTACGATGCCGAACACAGCATGTGGTCCCATCCACGGAATCCAACCATGAATCGCGACCCCGGTCCGATGCCATCCCCAACGCCAAACCGCCCAATCTCTGCTCCGGGGGCAGCAGCGACTGTGCGGCATTCCGCGCGTATCCAGCGCACCAAACTGCCGGGGCGCTGGCGCTGGCAGTTGAAACTCGATGATGGCCGCATCCTGTGGCAACGCCCGATCGATCCAGCCGACGCCGAACCGATCCGGCAAACCTTTCCTCTGCTCTCGCCCGAGGAAATCCGGCTGCGTTTCCTGCATCCGGTCAAGGAACTGACGCCCGCGCAGGTCCAGCAATTGACCCGCATCGATCCGGCCACGCAATTTGCCCTGGTCATCGCCGAGCCTCTGCCCGCCGGCGAAGCTCTGGTCGGTGCCGTGGCACGCCTGGCCATCACCACCGACACCCGGCAGGCCGAATTTGCCATCCTCGTCAGCCGCTTCGTGGCGGGTCACGGCTTGGGCCGCCTGCTGATGCAGCAACTGATCCAATGGGCCCGGCGCAAGCGCCTGGATTCCATCTACGGTGACATCCTCGACGAAAACCACATCATGCTGAAGCTGGTCGACTCACTCGGCTTTCGTCGCGAACGTTCAGACGACGAACCCGGCGTGATCCGGGTTCGGCTGAATCTGGTTTCTGCACAGCGAGATAACGGAGCTACCTCGACGCAATAGTTTTGATCATTCGGGCAATTGCAAATGTGCGGCAATCAACATTTCTGGACAAGCCTTACTTCAGACGGCAAAGTAAGTCAAACGGCCAGGCAAACGGGGTGACGGCTTTGTCGGATGCCATTGTGTTTACGCTGGGCCACGGTCACGACAAACATGAGCTGGAGGGATGCCATGTGGAGATCGAATTGGGGCGTGACAGGGTTGCTGTTGTTGGGCGCAGCTTTCTCTACGCCAAGCTGGGCGGAAAACTGGTCGGCGCTGGCCGATGCCTCATCGGACCCGATCAAGGCCCTGGCTACGGTGGATTGTCTGCTGCCTGGACAGGTTCGACGTTCCGGGCGCATGAGTTATGTCGGTCCGGCACTACCGGTCAAAACCACGGCGGCGCTGTGTGAAAAGCGTGGCGGTGAGTATGTGGCCTATGACCGGGCTTCGCTGGAAAGCACGTTGCAAGTCTGGCAGGAAAAAGCCGAAGGCGGCGATGCCGAAGCCCAGTTGTTCGTGGCCCAAGCCTACGAACGCGGTATTGATCGTCCGGCCGATCTGGCCAAGGCTGCCGAATGGTATGCCCGCGCAGCCCGAGGTGGCTCGCGTGAAGGCAAGTTGTCCCTGGCGGCGATGATGGAGGCCGGCAGTGGTATGCCGGCCGATCCGGAAGGCGCCTTGCGGCTGTATCGGGAGGCCATGGGTTTGAGCGAGGATCTGGTCCGCGCCAGCCAGGCCCAGGCCCAGATCAGCGAGGCACGCCTGCAACTGGAAAGCCAGCGCGCGCAAGCCCAAGCCCGGATCGCAAAACTCGAACGCGAAGTGGCAGCCTTGCAATCGGCCCGCTCAACCGATGCCCAGGCACATGCGCGCAAGCTGGCGGAACTGGAAGCGGCACAAAGCGAGCAAACCCAGGTTGTTGCCCGTCTTGAGACCTTGCCACCGGCAGTCACCCGCAGCGTTTCCCGGGATACCACGAGCGCCAGCGGGGTAGCCCCGATGCTCAGCGTCGACGGAACGCGTTTTGGTCGCTATTACGCCCTGATCGTGGGGGTGCAGGATTACGACCATATGGCCCCGCTCAAGACGCCCGTGTCCGATGCCCAGGCTGTCGCCGATGTCCTGCAACGTCGCTACGGCTTCCAGACGACCCTGCTGACCAATCCTGACTACCACGTTCTGGCCGGCGAATTGGTCAAGGTGCTGTCCAACCGTTCGCCTGAAGACAATGTACTGATCTACTTTGCCGGTCACGGCGAGCTGGAGGGCAAGGAGGGTTTCTGGTTGCCGCGTGACGCGGACCAAAATCGCGATTCCGTTCTGCCCAACAGCCTTCTGGTTTCGGCAATGAGTCAGTATTCCGGGCGCACCTTGCTGGTCATCGCCGATTCCTGCTTTGGCGCCGCACTCGCCGCCCCTCGGGAAATCAGTGGTCCGCTGGAATACTTCCCCGAAGATTCCTCACGCTTTCTTGCCAACAAGGGGCGCTACGTGATTTCTGCCGGTGGAGAAACACCCGTGGTGGATGATGGCGGCGATGGTCATTCGGTATTCACGGCCGAACTGCTGCGAGTGCTGGAAGACAATGGCCAGGTGTTGACCCAGCGCGGACTGACCGAGGCCCTGCGTCCGGCAGTGGAACATGCCTCTGCGGCACTGGGACAACAACAGGTTCCCCAAGTAGCGCCGATACGGGACGGACGTAGTTATGAAGGCGGCAAATTTTATCTGGTGCCGGTGACTTCCGGAACTGATCAGGTCGCCACGCAGGTATCAGGGGAGGCACCATGGACGCCGCAGGGATAAGTTTTTCGCCAGACAAGAGCTGCGAGGGATTGAATATGGACGAACCCGGATTTTTCGGTCGAAAATCAATCCGGCAACTGATGTTCCGGCTCGTCCTGGCTCTGCCGCTGGTGAGCTTGTTTGCACTGAGCCAGTCGGCTAATGCGGTCACCCTGCTCAGCGTCGGCTCGGATTTGACCCAGACCGATATCGTCTTGCAGACAGGTGATCCGGTGGAACTGGTCTTTCACACCGGCGACGCAACGCCTTCAGCGGGGGCTGACATTGAGAAAATTGAATTTCTCAGGAATGGCACCGTATTCGATACCGCATATCGACCAACTGCAACCCCTGTATTTCCAGATCCGTTCACGAGCACTTACGACGTCGTCGAGTTTCCCGCTGGAAACTACGTTGTCAAAGCGAGTTTTTATGACGAGATGGACAACCTCCTGGACACGACCAATGAGGTCACCATCAAGGTAGCTCCACCACCACCCATTCCAATGATGTATACATCACCCAGCCCGCCAATGATCGAGGCTGGAGAAAATGTAGCCGTGACGTTTGCAGGCGTCGTAGATGACCTCTATAACGGGGTGGACCCGACCGGCAAGTTGTACTTCTACATTGAAGATGAAGACGGCTTTTTTTACGAACTGTGCCACGCAACTGTCATCCCCGACACACCCTATACGTCGGCACCTGCCTCATGTACAAGTCAGGCAAACATGTCCCCGTTGTCCCTGATGGCCGAAGGTTCGCGGAATCTGAAGCTTGAATACAAGGACGACAGCCTGTACCCCGACTCAATCGGCAGCACATCTTTTCAACTCGAGATCTTCGGCACGGACACGACCACCACCCTGGCTTTGTCCAGCCCGTCTCCGGATCTTCATGTCGGAATACCCGTAACTCTGACGACGACGATCGAGCCAGATGAGGCCGGAAACCACCCGCTGGGCGGGCTCGATCTGAAAGATGATGGTGCCTTGATCTGTTTTGCTCCAACCAGCGACAACATTGACAGTCTTACAGGCATCAGAACCACGCTGTGCAGCCATGTTTTTTTCAGCCTGGGCCCACATACTCTGGAAGCCGAGTATCACGGGGATGCCAATGATTCGGGAAGCAGCCATTCGATCGTCACGTCAAGTGTGGCTCAATATCCGACCGAACTTTCCGCGAGTTCGTCCCATATCGATACCGGCAGTGGCTATCAGGTCAATATCCTGGCTACGGTCAAGGCCTTTTTCGATGATATAGGCAGTACGGCAGGCACGCTTTCCTTTCCCACATTCACCGGTTGCTCCGATTTATCCATCGATTCTGCCCAAGATGGTGTGCAGCAAATACAACCCAGGCCTGCACCTGGCCTGCCGTCGTGCACATTCACCGTGCCTGCGCCTGGCCCGGTATCGGTCACCCTGACTTTTACCGGATCAGGTCTCAATGAAAACAAGACTTTCAATGTAGCGTTCACCATCCCCCCGCCCGGGGCAACACCCGCCACGACGACGGTCCTGCTGGATGCCAATCCGTCGTCGGTAATTCTGGATGGGTCCGTACAACTGCTCGCAGAGGTTGACGGAATCACGCCTACCGGAACCATACGCTTCGTCGACTCCGGCGTGACCATCCCCGGTTGTGCTGCCCGTCCTTTGATGACAAGCCCGTTTGTCAACAACTGGTCAGAGGCAACCTGCACCACTTCTTTCGCAACCCGGGGCAATCACCCGCTGCAGGCGATCTATACCGGCGACGCAAACAATGATGCCGCCCAATCAAATACACGCACGGTAAGCGTATCCGGGCTGGCCACTACGACCGGAATTTCCGTGATCAATGCTCCGGCCTATGTCGGCCAGCCATTCATCCTGGGAGCCAAGGTCAGTGGGGGTGACGGTGCCACCGGAACGGTGACTTTCCTCAACGACGGCATCGCCCTGCCTGGCTGCACGGCGCGTCCCTTGTCGACGACCGGCCCTGTTCGCAGCACTGATTGCGTCACCACGTTTGCCGCGACGGGCAATGTGACTATCCAGGCGCAGTATTCCGGTGATTCACGCCACTCGCCATCGCAGGGCTTTGTGGATATCGACGTTGAGTCGGCCTCCGGCATGGCGCTGTCGCTGCTCAATCTGGCCCTGGTCCAGCAACCGGTCGTGGTACGGGCAACCCTGGTGGACTTGCCACTGGATGGCGTGGTCACCTTCAGTCAAGACGGTGACGTTGTCAGCGGCTGTGAAGACATCTTGCCCGAACCTGATGCGGCCCAGCATGGCATCGCCGATTGTGAACTCCACTTTGCCGAAGCCGGCGAGTATCTCGTGCAAGCCGACTACAACCATGCCGGCGGCGTCGAATCGGCAGAACTGGAAATCAGCGTAAATCGCATCCCCAGTCAGACTACTCTGGAACTGGAGCCCATCGTCCAAGGTTTGCAGGTGGGTGATCGCGCCTGGCTGCATATACGTGTAGCCCCAGCCACTGTGATCGGTGGCGTGGTCGAATTGTTCGACAATGCCGAACCCATGCCGGGCTGTGAAGCCCAGGAACTGGAGGCAGATGGCGACGGCTCGGCCCGCATTTCCTGCGAGGTCTGGATCGACGAGGCCGGCGAGCACGTCTGGGAAGCGCGTTACCTCGGCGACAGCGTGCATGCACCCTCGTCGGATGCCTTGACGGTCTGGGTCAGCGGCGGTGCGGATGACCTTGCTCTGACCTTGATGGGCTCTGCCCAGGTCGGTACCACGGCCCATTTGCGGGCCACGGCTCAGGATCCGGATCCGGATGGTCTGTTGAGTTTCGACTCTGGCAATATGCCACTCGGCCAGTGCCAATCCCTGCCATTGGGACCAATCTCGCCTTCCGGCAGCGCCAGCGCAGATTGCCAAGTGTCATTCAATCATGCTGGCTGGCATCAGTTCGGCGCCATCCTGCAGGAATGGGGCAACAGCCAACGCGAGGCCACGCTGAGCGTGTTCGCGGCCCGAGCCTTCACGAGTATCCAGTTGCAGCAAGATGCCGGCCAGGCCAACGCCGGGTGGCGTACCCATGCGCGTGTTCTGGGTCAGGCTCCGACCGGCCATGTCGATTTTTATGCCGATGGTTCGCCCGTCGCCAACTGCCAATCCATACCGCTGGACTATTCCAGCGGATCAGTACCGTCTGCCCTTTGCCAGGCCGATGTGGATGTGGACGAGCCAGATTCGGTTGCAGCCCGCTACTCGGGTGATGCCGCCAACGAGGCCGCTTATGCCGTGCTGCACCTGAATGCGGCACTGGCCACGCAGTCGCAACTGGTTCTCAGTCTGGAACCGTCGGATTCGCCGCAAGCCGGGGAACGCGTGGAACTGGTGGCGCGGATTGCGGGCGATGCTCCCACAGGCAGCGTGCAGTTTCGCAACGGCAACGTGGTGCTGCCTGACTGTGCCGTGGTGACATTGAAAACTGAAGACACCGCCGATACCGACCATGCCATGGCCCGCTGCAACACGGCCTTCACTGCAGCCGGTGATTACCTGCTGGTTGCCGCATACAACGGTGATCAGAACAATCTTGGTTCCAGTGACGAGTTGATGGCCCATGTCGATCTGGCCGGAACGCGTGTGGACTTGCGCCTGGATTCCGGCTCGGTTTATGCCGGTGGCGAGATCGAACTGAGTGTCCGGGTTTCCGGACGGCAACCCAGCGGAACGATCCGTTTCGAGGCTGACGGCGAGTCGATTTCAGGTTGTACGGACGTCGTGGTGGAAACGGCATCCCCGGTGCATGCGACCGCACAGTGCCGGACGGTTCTGACGCAGGCCGGAGCCCATAACCTGCAAGCCTTCTATTCGGGTGATGCAACAAATCTGGCTACGGCTTCGCGAGTGCTCTCGTTTGCCAGTCTTGACCCGCCCGCAATCACCGGGATCCATGCCGCGACCTACTTCGGCCAGGCTGCCCTGCGTATCGTTCTGGAAAATCCGGAGGCGATCGAAGCGCAAGACGTCGTCGTGATGCTGCCCGCCGATCAAGTCGACCAGATGCTCTTCATTCCCGTGTGTGAACCTACGCAGGACGTCGGGGAAGGCATCGGCCTGCGCTGCGAATCGATCGAGCAGGCCGGCATCCATTGCCAGGCATCGACCACCCAGCGTCTGTGCCAGATTGAAAGCATGGGCAATGACCGGGCCTATTCGTTCCTTGTGGTGCCCAAGGCTGGCCGTGCCGAACCGCCGATGGCCCAGCTCTCGGTGGCAGGCCAAACGCTTGGAACCGTCGAACTTCGGCCTGACCATTGAACGAGTACGGGAGTAGCACACGATGAATTCTTCCATGGCAACCGGACTCCTGGCCCTGCTGGTGATCGGATCGGCAGGCTCGACGACGCCGGCCGAAGCCGCGACCCGACTGATCTCGATCCACGCCGGCGGCAAGGCCGTGACCACGATCCTGACCAACACCGATCAAGCGTTGCGGGCCAAGGCCGCTGCCTCGGACTGTCAGGACGACACGGTCCTGTTCGCCTTTACCGAGGAGGCCATTCCTTCACCGACACCGGTCATCGAGCGCACCGATGGCGGCGGCGAAGTTGCCGTACAGGTGCACCTGACCTGCTCCAACCTGGACCCCGTCAACGTCG
>CAYRJS010000043.1:1732-3012 GCA_964424535.1 uncultured Aquimonas sp. | reverse complement strand
GAAGTTGCCGTACAGGTGCACCTGACCTGCTCCAACCTGGACCCCGTCAACGTCGAGCTGGTGTACGAATCCCAGGCCGAAACCCCGACCACCGGCTACGTCGTCAACCCAAGCTCCCGGGTTTCCCTGAGCGGGCCGGACAGCAGTGACGTGGCAGTATTTCAGGTCAGTATCCTCGGCAGCGCCGCCGGTACTGACGAGCGTTTTTCCGTGCGTCTTGGCGGTGGGCAAGTCGCTGGCGAATGGCAGCAAACCCCGGTTTTCAGTCTGATCGGTCCTGAGGTAACGCCGATCATGCAGGTGACGCTGACCGGCCTGGTCATGCCCCAGGAGCCACCCAAAGGCCTGTACGGACGCGACGAGGACCCCTACGCACCCGACCTGTACCGCGACCTGTACAACCACTGTTTCAACCAGACACATGAGAACACGCCGGAATGCCAGTCGATCACCGAGCTTGCAGCAGCCAGCAATCTTGAGCCGCTGATCGGCGTGCTGCGCACGATTTCACCGGAAAAAGCCACGGCTCTGGCGCCGACCGGTTTGCAGATGGTCAACAGCCAGATGGGCAATGTTGCCTTGCGCGTGACCCGGCTCATGCACGGCACCGGTGGCGGCTTCAGCATGGATGGGCTGACCCTGGTCGGCAACGGCCTGCCCGTGTCCCTGGGCGCCTTTGCCGATGTGCTCAAAGCTGCCGATGACGCTAACGAGGACAAGCGCACCTTGCTGGGTGGCACACGCTGGGGTTTCTGGCTCAATGGCACCATTGGCAGCGGTGATTATGATCGACGTCGCGGCAATGCCGGTTTCGACTTCGACAACTGGTCTCTCACCAGTGGCATCGACTATCGCATCAACGATGCCTTTTTCCTGGGCGCAGCTGCCGGGTATTCGAACCTGCGCTCGGATTTCGACCAGGGCCGCGACCGTCTCGATGCCCGCAGTCATGCCCTGCACGTGTATAGCGGCTACAGCTCTTCAGGGCGTTTGAATCTGGATGCCTCGGTGAGCTGGATCCGCACCCGTTACGATTTACAGCGCTACCTGCCCGGGCCGGGCAGTCACGATGTCACCGTACTCGATCACCTCACCCGTGGCCGCCCGGATTCCAATCAGATTTCCGCTGCCATCGGTGCCAGTTGGCAGTTCCAGGACGGCATCTGGAGCCTGGCCCCCACGGTGCAATACGAATGGATTCGCTCGCGCATCGATGCCTTCCAGGAAGACGGTTCCTCCCTGTTCCGCCTGCGCTATGAGCGTCAGAACCTGAGCACCCG
>CAYRJS010000043.1:0-1632 GCA_964424535.1 uncultured Aquimonas sp. | reverse complement strand
TCCGTCACGTCTGCGCCTTGGATTCCGATCCGGAAAATCAGGCGCCCGGCCTGATGGTGAAGCTCTCCCCGCAACCGCAGCCGGCGGTGGCATTGGGATTGTCGAACACGAATTCCTGATTGAGGCCGCGCCGGGCAAAGTCGATGGTGACACCATCCACCATGCTCAGGCTGTCCGCGTCGACCACCAGCTTCATGCCGTCCTGCTCGAACACTTGATCATTGGCCACAGCATCACGTGCCAGATCAAGCTGATAGCCCCAGCCCGAACAGCCACTTTTGCGCACGCTCAGGCGCAGGCCGATGGCGGTTGGGTCGGTAGCAACGAAGCGACGGGCGCGTTCCAGCGCCGCCTGGGTCATTCGAACGGTCATTTATCTGCATCCATGCCGGATCGAGCCGGCCAAAACCTGAAAGCGCCGATTACGGTAACGCGACCTTTCGTACTTGTCCATGCCATCACCACCCGCGTTTGGTTATCATTGCGGGTTCGCGTCTTCAGTCCAAGAGTAATGACAATGTCCGTGGTCAGCGTGCAACAGGCACTGTCCGGTTCGATCCAGACCGGCAGCCAGATCAGCATCCGGGGCTGGGTCCGTACCCGGCGTGACTCCAAGGCCGGCCTGAGCTTTGTCAATGTCAGCGACGGCTCATGCTTTGCACCCATCCAGGTTGTGGCCCCGGCGACGCTGGCCAATTATGAATCCGAGATCAAGCGTCTGTCCGCCGGTTGCGCGGTGATCGCCACCGGCACCCTGGTGGCCTCGCAAGGCCAGGGCCAGGCCTGTGAAATCCAGGCCGAATCCGTCGAGGTTGTCGGTTTTGTCGAAGACCCGGAAACCTATCCGATCCAGCCCAAGCCGCATTCGCTCGAATTCCTGCGCGAAGTGGCGCACCTGCGCCCGCGCACCAACCTGTTTGGTGCCGTGACCCGCATTCGCCATTGTCTGGCCCAGGCCGTGCATCGGTTTTTCCATGAAAACGGTTTCTACTGGATCTCGACGCCGATCATCACCACCTCCGATGCCGAAGGTGCCGGCGAGATGTTCCGGGTTTCCACCCTGGATCTGGCCAATCTGCCGCGCACCGACAAGGGCGAGGTCGATTTTTCCCGCGATTTCTTCGGCAAGGAAACCTTCCTGACAGTTTCCGGCCAGCTCAATGTCGAAGCCTTCTGCCTGGCCCTGAGCAAGGTCTACACCTTCGGTCCCACTTTCCGTGCCGAGCACAGCCACACCACCCGGCATCTGGCCGAATTCTGGATGATCGAACCGGAAATCGCTTTTGCCGACCTCAACGATGACGCCAATCTGGCCGAGGCTTTCCTCAAGTACCTGTTCCGCGCCGTGCTGAACGAGCGCGGTGACGATCTGGCCTTTATCGCTGAACGGGTGCAAAAGGACGCCATTACCCGTTTGGAAAAATTCGTCGCGGCACCCTTCGAGCGTATCGACTACGGCGAAGCCATCCGCCTGCTGCAAAACAGCGGCAAGAAGTTCGATTATCCGGTCGAATGGGGCCTGGATCTGCAGACCGAGCACGAACGCTGGTTGACCGAGGACCATGTCGGCCGACCCGTGGTGGTGATGAACTACCCCGAGCACATCAAGGCCTTCTACATGCGCCTGAACGA
>CAYRJS010000042.1:5015-13732 GCA_964424535.1 uncultured Aquimonas sp. | reverse complement strand
CGGCGGCCACGGCCAAGGCGATCAAGGTGCGCGGACGCCCGATGATGCTCTGGATTGTGTTCATGAGTCCCTCCCGATAGAGAACCCAATTATGCGTACGCCAACGTAGGGATGAAAGCCCTGGCCGCGAATCGATGCGTCTGGCACCTGCGGCATCGCAACATTCCGCACTCTTGCCCGTTCACATCTCCGAACACGATCCATGCTGCGTCAACAAAGCCATGACTTGCAGTCTGCAAACAACGGATGCTGCAGTGCAAAATACTTTGATCCGGATCGATGTGCAGGTCAGCACCATCTTCGTCGTGATGCGCCTGCGCATCGGATCAATGCGCGTCGTGTGATCGCTCAGGGCTTCGGTTTCAGATAGTCCTCCAGGCTTTTGCCCAAGTTGGTGGCCTTGAACGCGGGCAACACATAGACCCACACCGCATGCTCACGTTCGAATTCGGCTACCTGTGCGGCCGGGTCGATCGTGGTCTTGGCTGCGGTCGTGGCGTCAGCATCGGCATCCGTCTCGGCTTGCGCCAACGGGCGTGCCTGCCAGGCCTGGGCGCGTTCGGCATCCAGGCTCATGCTCAGGTGTACCAGAGTGCGGCCCTCGTCTTGCCAGGACGCAATGCGAAGCTGGCGGCCATCTTCGAGTTCAAACTGGCTGATCCGGGTTTTCTCCGGCACGGGCTTGTCGGTCAAAGTAAACACGTCTTCGAAATTCAAGCCCGACAACACGCCGGCCAGGGCCTCGCGCTGGTAACCCTCACCGGCTTCGCGCCCACGCGGAAGGGCATCGAGGGCAAAATCGCTTGTGGTGTCACCTTCCTGCCGATGAATGCCAAAGGCCGGACCTTCGACCGGTTCAATGGAAACCGCCTGGACCCGATTGGCACCCACGTCAATGATGCGCTTGGCCAACCAGTTGGCAGGTTTGCGTTCGACCGCGATGGCCTTGTCCACCAGCCAGCTTTGCGGCTTGCCAGTTTCGCGCACATAGGTGCCGGTGCCGCGTACGGGGTTATCGCCAAATACGAAGGACCAGGTCTGGTTCGGGGCCTGGATATCGACCTGCACTCCGCGTGCATCTTCAGCCGAAACATCTTCGACGCCCAACTGGGCATGACGGTCGGGCAAGGCGGTCTTGGCTTCCATCTGACGCGCGGCGGCGATATTCGCCAACAGTTCGCGCAGGGGCTCCAGATCCACCGGATAGCCGTTCTTCTCCTGCAGGGTCCAGGCGCCGTCTTCGCCTCGTTGCATCGTCGCCAGCACGGCATTGCCCGCAGCCACGATGCGCACCTGGTTCACTTCACCCAAGGCATCGCTCAAACCGGGAGCGAGAACGTCGAGCTGGGGCGCTGCGGTGTTTACGTTGCGTGAGCTGGAGACCCAGGCCGCAGCCGCGATTGCGAGCACGGCGGCCACCATCATCACGATCAGGGTCCGGGTTTTCATGCGCCCAGCCTCCGCCGGCGTGACCGCCAGCCCACGAAACCCAATGCCAATAGGGTCAACAACAAGGGCACCCCGGCGATATTGAGGAATTTGAGCTTGCTGCCCAGCACCCGGATATCCTGATCCAGTTCATGGCGGACCTGGCGCAGGTCCTTGCGGATACGCAATTTTTCATCCTGGAAACGCAGCAATTCGGCCTGCTGCTCCCGGCTCAGGGCCAGCTCGCCACCCTGTGGACTGGACTGCTGCAAGGCATTGAGCTTTTCCTCCGTCTCGGTCAGGCGCGCCTGCAATTCCCGTTCCTTGGCCCGGAAGCGGGCATCGGCTTCCACCCGCAAGGCATCGACCGTGGTGAACGGCCGTGTGGAACCGACACGGGTGCGCACCGCGATCAGGTCGGCGCTGCCGATCAGGTTGTCGATGGCATTGATGACAAAATCACCATTGCTGGCAAAGGCATTGACCACGCGCTGGCCGAAGAACTGCTGGACCTGGGCCCAGAGGCGGTCGGTGAGGATGTCGGTATCGGCCACCAGCACGATATTGGCCGGTTCGGCACTGGCCGCCAGATGCCCTTCCCCGGCCCGATCCGGAAATGCGCTCGTGAGCTCTCCGGTCAGACGCACGGCAATGGCGTAGTGCTCGCCCGTGGGGTTGAAATCGGCATAAAGCTGGTTGGGATCCATGGTGAAACGCAGGCGCTGGGCATCGGTACGGGCCGCGTTGGCCGAACTTTGCAGCAAGGGCTCCAGCTTCACCGTGGCGTCATCAGCCAGACCGAAACTGCCGGCGCTGGACAGGTTGATGCTGCTCAGTTGCGCCGTCACCACGTCATCGGTATTGGCATCGGCGGAGGTCAGCCCCAGCACGGCCAGGTGCCGTACCGGCGCTGCCCCCTGCTGGGTCTGGATTTCCAGGGCGCGCTGGGCATCCAGCACCACCTGGCCGGGGTCGTAGTTGACACCCCAGGCCTTGAACAGGGTCGGTAGATCGGATGAAGCGTCTTCCATCATGGCCTGGGTCGGATCGGCCGAGGTACCCGGCGGCTGGGATTCGGCATTGGGATCGACAAAGACCAGCAGATGGCCGCCACGCAGCACGAACTGGTCGATGGCGTATTCAGTATCGGCCGACAGATGGCGCGGATGCACCAGTACCAGGGCCTTGATGTCCTCATCGATGCTCGTGGCCGTGGCTTCCAGCTTGCGCACATCAAACAGATTCTGCATTTCCCCATCGATCACCCAGCCCGGGATCGGGCGTCCGGCGGACGGATCAAAGCTCATGCCCATCGGCAAGGTGCTGATCAGGCCCACGACCGGGCGTTCCTGCTCGGCCAGACTGGAAACCAGCTTGGCCACGTCATATTCCAGAAAGACTTCCTTGTCGGGCTGGAAAAAGGGAATGGCGGCATCCTGGCCCACGGCATTGGTGCCGGTCAGGCCAAAAAACAGGGTGTCACCGCCATTGCCCACCGGCACGGCCTGCAAACCAGCAGCGGTGGCCCGGTCCTCGTCTTCGGAAAACGGCTGCGGATCGACCACGGTCAAACGCAGCTTGCCACCGGAACGGGCCGTCATTTCCTCCAGCAGTTCCCGCACCCGTTCGGCATAGGTGCGCAAGGGCGGCAGATTGCGGGCGGCGTGGTCGGAATAGTAGAAGGTCAACTCGACCGGCTCATCAAGCCGGGTCAGGATGCGCTGGGTACCTTCGGTCAGGGTATACAGCCGGTTCTCGGTCAGGTCCATGCGGGCACCACGAAAAACGGTGTCCACCAGCACGATCAGGGCAATGAACAGGAGCGCCAGCGCCAACAGCGCCACGCCCGTGGAAATACGGTGTCGGGTCAGGTTCATGGCAGCACCTCAATCAGCCTTGCGCAGATCAATCACCAGCACGCAGGCAACAAGCCAGGCGGCGATGGTCAGCAGGAAGAACAACACGTCGCGCAGATCGACCACGCCCTTGGCGATGGCGGCAAAGTGGGTCAGAAAGCTCAGCCCGGCGATGGCATCGACCACGCCCTGGGGAAACAGGGCGCGGATGAATTCCAGCACCATGGGAAAGCCGGCCAGCAGCAGTACGAAACACACCACCACGGTGAGGATGAAGGCAATCACCTGGTTGCGGGTGGTGGCCGACAGGCAGGCACCTACGGCCAGAAAGGCACCGGCCATCAGGGCACTGCCCAGATAACTGGCCACGATCACCCCGTTGTCAGGATCGCCCAGATAGTTGACCGTGATCCAGATGGGAAAAGTCAGGGCCAAGGCCAGGCACAAGAAGGCCCAGGCCGCCAGGAACTTGCCCAGTACGGATTGCCACAGGGTAACCGGCAGGGTCAGCAGCAATTCGATGGTGCCGCCCTTGCGCTCCTCGCTCCACAAACGCATCGACACGGCCGGAACCAGAAACAGATACAGCCAGGGATGGAAGTTGAAGAACGGTTGCAGGTCGGCCTGGCCGCGTTCGTAAAAACCGCCCAGATAGAAGGTGAAAGCACCCGACAGGATCAGGAAAATCACGATGAAGACGTAGGCCACGGGCGTGGCGAAGTAGCTCGCCAGCTCGCGCTTGAAGATGGCAAGGATCGGGTTCATGCCGCCTCCCTGGTGTCCGGGCGCGCATTGGGCGCGGTGGTGATGGTGCGAAACACCTCGTCCAGGCGTCCGCGTTCGAGCTGGATCTCGCTGACCGGGATCTTGTGTTCACGCAGATAGGCATCGACACGCTCGAAGATCGCCAGGCCACCACGGGGGAACACCGTGAGCCGGTTCGCACCCGGATCCAGTTCAACCTGGGCCACACCCTCGATCCGCACCAGCCCTTCCCGCACCCGGGCCGGTTCGTCCACCTGCAAGGAAACGGCACCGTGGTAGCGCGAGCGCGCTTCCAGTTCCATCGGCGTGGCATCGGCCAGCACGCGCCCGGCAGCAATGATGATGGTGCGGGTACACACCGCGTGCACTTCTTCCAGGATATGGGTGGAAATGATGATGGTGCGCTGCGGGGCCATGGCTGCGATCAGGCTGCGCACCTCGTGCTTCTGGTTCGGGTCCAGGCCATCGGTAGGTTCGTCCAGGATCAGGGCCGGGGGATCGTGCAAGATGGCCTGGGCCAGGCCGACGCGGCGGCGAAAACCCTTGGACAAGGTTTCGATGGTTTGCCCGAGCACGGCTTCCAGTTGCAGGCGCCCGATCACGTCATCCAGTCGCTGACGCCGGCGCTCACCGCTCAGGCCGCGCACATCGGCAATGAACTGGAGAAAGCCGCGCACGCTCATTTCGCCGTAGCTGGGCGCACCTTCGGGTAGATAGCCCAGAGCCTGGCGGGCCTGGATCGATTGTTCGCGCACATCGAAACCGCAGACTTTGGCGGTCCCCGTGGTCGGTGTCAGGAAGCCGGCGATCATCTTCATCGTGGTCGATTTGCCGGCGCCATTGGGCCCCAAAAACCCCAGAACCTGTCCCGGTTCGATCCGGAAACTGACCTCGTCGACCGCGCGCAAGCGGCCCCAGGTCTTGCCAAGACGTTGAGCTTCTATCATTTGTGTCTCCCATGTGAAACGCGGCACATCGTAGGTTCGTGGCGAGTGCCTGGTCGCGAATCAAATACCATCCGGGGCCGGAAAAGTTCCCGCCCGGTCACCGGCATGAAAAAACCCGGCACCACCACACGGGTCGTGCCGGGTTTTCCGGGGTAACGGCGAAGCCGGCTTACTTGACGGGCCAGTAGACCCGGAAGCGTGCGTCCTCGGCAGCCGTTTCGGAGATTTCGGTCAGGTATTCTTCGAAGGGCCGATCCTGCACGTGCTCGCCAAAAGCGGCCGCATAGGCGCGCAACTGGTCGCGGATCAAGGGCAGCGCCGCCGGATGTCCCTGGAACGGTGCGCTGACCACGCGCCCGCCATAGCTCTGGCCCAGGTGGATGTTGTCAGGCAGCTTCAGGCCTTCCAGTGGCGGTGGAGCTGACAGGTCGATGTCATCGCTCGATGCGACCTTGGCTTCAGCGGTTTCCTCGGCATCCGCGTCGTCCGCCTCATCCGCATCCGCCACGGCTTCGGAGGTATCTACGACCTCGTCTTCATCGTCGTCAACATCCTGCTTGGTCGCCACCGGCACGGCAATGTCGAACTCGTACTTTTCCGCGCCAAAGTTGGTGGTGATCAGGCGCGGCGGGCCAGACTCACGCAAGTTGTTGGAGGCCACCGCGGCACGGATATCCTTGAGGGCGGTATCCATGGCGTTTTCCACGGCCGTGATGTTGCGCTCGGCCGTGGTCGAGATGTACAGCACGTTGCTGGGCGGCAAGGCGGTGACATGCACTTCCAGGTTGCGGTAATCGAAGTTGGGCATCGAAGCCAGCAGATTGGAAATATTGCCCAGACTGCGCTTGACGTCATCACCCACGGTACGGTCGACGTACAGGCCGGCATAGCGTCCTGGCAGGCTCCAGCCGTAATCGACCGTGTATTTCCAGTCGATCTCGACGATCTTGCCACGCTGGTCCAGGGTGATGGTGTGGTTCTTGTTGCGGCCCTGGGCATCGTTGTAGACGGTGTAGCGGATCTGGTCGTCCTCGACACTGTCGGTGATATGCCAACTGCCAGAACCGATCTCACGTCGGTTGGAGGCGTAATCCAGACGCGCGCCCACGCCCCGGTCGGCCCCGGAAATCTCGTAGCGCACGCTCGGATCGTGCTGACGCAAGGGGTTCCACTCGGCAAAGCGCTTGAAACTGTTCAGGGTATCGAAGACTTGCCGCAAGGGGTGGCTGGTCTCCACGCTGTGCTGTACGGAACGCTGGTCCGGCAGGAACGCGCCCACCACCACGAACAGCACTGCCACGATCAATACGGATGTCAACAACTCAAGAAAACGGGTCATGCGGAAGTCTCCGGGCCTTTTGCTCGCCATTTCCCAACACCGTGGTCTGCACCATTGCTACACGGCATCGCAAGCGCCGAAGCATAGCGGAAGCCGCGAACGGTCGCACCCGTTATGGACGTTTTTAGCCAAATTGATCGAGAAAAACCCGTTGCGACCGGCCTCATACCAGCTTCAACTCCAGGGCTTTGAGCACGGCGCGGGTGCGATCACGCACGCCCAGCTTCGACAGCACGTTGGAAACGTGATTCTTGATCGTGCCCTCGGCCACGCCCAGGGAATCGGCGATCTCGCGGTTGGAATAGCCCCCGGCCATCAGGCGCAGAATCTCGGTTTCCCGGTCGGTCAGCGGGTCGGGACGATCCAGACTGACAAAATCGTTGCGCAGGCTTTCCACTTCGGTGAGCAGGCGCTGGGTCATGCCCGGCTGTACCAGAGAACCACCGCCGGCCACGGTCTGGATGGCCTCGACCAGTTGTTCCAGGGACACATCCTTGAGCAGGAAACCGCGGGCGCCGGCCTTGAGCCCGGCCAGAACCAGTTCGTCATCATCAAAAGTGGTCAGGATGATGGTCGGCGGCAACTGTCCGTTCGCCGTCAGTCGCTGCATGGCTTCGATGCCGCTCATTACCGGCATGCGCAAATCCATCAACACCACGTCGGGCTGGACCTGCACGATAACCTCAAGAGCCTGGCGACCATCGCTGGCCTCGGCCACCACGCGGATATCTTCGGACAGATCCAGCAAGGAGCGTACGCCCTTGCGGACCAGGGTTTGATCGTCAACCAGGCAGACTCGAATCATGGTGTAGCCTCCAACGGCAAGTATGCATGCAAGGCAAAGCCTCGGGCCATATCCGTTTCCACCCTGAGTTGGCCCTGACATTCTTCCAGACGTTCGCGCATGCCGCGCAGGCCATTGCCGAAAGCCAGCACATCGCCGCCTCGGCCATCGTCACGGGCATGCAGGGTGATGCCGGCATCGTCACGCTCCAGGGTAATCCAGAGGTTGTCGGCATCGGCATGGCGCACGGCATTGGTGATGACTTCCTGCACGCAGCGCAGGACGACTTGAGCCCGTACTGGATCGCTCACCACCAGGGTGGCAGGCATGTCCAGATGGATATGCGGCAGGGGCACGCCCTCGACCAGAGCCCGGAGGGCTTCGTGCAGGTCGATGGCCGCGCCTTCGCGCAACTGGCTGACGGCTTCGCGCACATCGGTCAACAGCAGCTTGGCCAGCAACTGCGCCTGCTGCACCTGCTCGTGGGCGCGGCCATCGGTCAGATGGGTGGCCACTTCCAGGCTCAGGCTCAGGGCGGTCAGGTGATGGCCCAAAAGATCGTGCAATTCGCGGGAAATGCGCACCCGCTCGTTCAAGCGGGTGGATTCGGCCAACAAGGCGCGAGCCGCGTGCAATTCGGAAATGAGCCGGCGTTGTTCCTCGCGCGCCTGGGCCTGCTGCAGGGCGATCAGACCGGTGACAAAGGCCACGGTGGAGTAGCCCACATAGAACAAGGCCTGCAACAGGGCTTCGATGACGCTGAATTCGGCCCGCCCGGCAAATACCGGTACCAGGGCCACGTGCTGCAGCACCAACCAGACCAGGCCGATACGCAAACCCAACACCCAGGGCAGGATGCCGGCGATGACCAGCAACAGGCCGCCGCCCAGGCCGCTATTGGAAAAATGGCTGACGGCGATCGCGCAAAACGTGATCAGGGCCAGCAGGGCGATGTCCAGAGGACGGTTGCGCCCGTGTCCCAGACGCCGGGTCAACAACCAGTAGCCAACCCCGAAGGTCACATGCACGGTGCGCCAGGCGACCAGATCGCCGTGCGACAGGCCATCGGTGTAGTACCAGTCGTACAGCACCAGCGGAATGCCGACGCAGGCCCAGGTGAACAGGCCGGCGTAACGCAACAACTGGGCATGGCTCAGACGTGACAGCATGCGCCCATCATACGGGGCAAACCGGCGTTCGCCCCCTGACGGTGGTCATGGTCGCACCGCTGCTTCAGTAAGCGAATTCCCGGAATATCGGATCGATGTTCCCGCCCCAGCGACCATGAAACAGCTCCAGCTTGCGCTCGGCCGGGGTCTGGTTGGTCAGGGCCACCTCGAACAGGGTTTCCAGGAACAGGCTTTCATCCGCGCCATTGCGGTTCAGGCGGGCGCGCCGGACCAGGCCGGCACGGGAGATTTCCAAGACCCGCAGCGCCAGTTCGCGCACGGTCGCTCCACGGAACGGCAATTTCAACCCGTGCCTGGGCACACCATCGCGCAGGGCATGGCGCTCGGCCTGGGTGTAATCACGCACCAGGTCCCAGGCCGCATCAAGGGCGGCATCGTCATACAGCAGACCAACCCAGAAGGCCGGCA
>CAYRJS010000042.1:2148-4915 GCA_964424535.1 uncultured Aquimonas sp. | reverse complement strand
CCGGTGCGATCCGGGTCGGTGTCGGTCCAGATATGCGAGCGGTACGACAAAAAGCCGTTGGGCTGACCTTCGGTAAACGGCGAATCGGCAAACAGGGCCGTGGCGATCGGTTGCAAGGCCAGGCCGACGCGGAATTTCTTCACCATGTCGGCTTCACTGGCAAAGTCGAGATTGACCTGGACCGTGCAGGTGCGCGTCATCATGTCCAGGCCCAGATTCCCGCGCTTGGGCATGTAATCGCGCATGATCCGGTAGCGACCCTTGGGCATCCAGGGCATATCCTGGCGCCGCCACTTGGGCTGGAAACCGACACCAAGAAAGCCCAGGCCCAGCGGTTCGGCCACGGCCTTGACTTCCTTCAGGTGGATTTGGGCTTCACGGCAGGTCTGGTGGATATCCTGCAAGGGCGCGCCGGACAGTTCCAGTTGTCCTGCCGGCTCCAGCGAAACCGAGGCACCATCGCGGCTCAGGCCGATCAACACGCCGTGTTCTTCGATCGGATCCCAGCCAAAGCGCTTCAAGCCCTGCAGCAGGGTGCCGATGCCGCGCTCACCTTCGTAAGGTGGTGCCCGCCAATCCGATGCCGTTGGATGATCGGCATCGCCCCACTGAAAACCGAATTTCTCGTGCTCGGTGCCGATGCGCCACTGCGACTCAGGCTTGCAGCCTGTAGCTAGGGCATCGATCAATTGCTGCCGATGCTCGATCGGCAATTCTTGGGCATGACTGGGTCCGGACATGGGGCACCTCGAACGTGGAATCGAAACATGGGGGCACCAAAGCCCAGGCGCAAGTGATGCCCGACCGATTGCTCCCGTCCAGAACTGGCTTTATCGTGTCGTCATGATCACCCATTCTTATCCTTTGCGCGAAGAAATTGCCAATGCCCTCAGTCACGGCCTGGGCGCCCTGGTCGCGCTGGCGGCCGGAGCCGTCCTGATCACCCTGGTTTCCTTGCATGGCGATGGCTGGCAACTGGCTGGAGCCATCGTGTTCTGCGCCACGCTGTTTCTGCTGTATCTGGCGTCCACGCTGTACCACGCCATCCCGCATCCGGTGGCCAAGGCACGTCTGAAGGTCTTTGACCACTGCGCCATCTTCGGCCTGATTGCCGGCACCTATACCCCATTCACCCTGATCGGACTGCGCGGAGCCTGGGGTTGGAGCCTGTTTGCCGTGGTCTGGAGCCTGGCGGTGGCCGGGGTGGTGTTCAAGCTTTTTTGCACTGGCCGCTTCAAGCTGGTTTCAACCCTGATCTATATCGCCATGGGCTGGTTGATCCTGGTCGCCATCGTGCCGATGACCCGCGCCCTGGATACCTGGGCTTTGAGCTGGCTGCTGGCCGGTGGTGTCGCCTATACCGCCGGTACGTTCTTTTATCTGAGCCGGCGCATCCGCTACGCCCACGCCATCTGGCACACGTTCGTGCTCGGTGGCAGCACCTGCCACTTTCTGGCGGTGTCGAGCCAGGTATTGGGTTGATCAGGTTCCGAAACTGCCGCTGAAGATCATCACATCGGCAGCCGGCTTGGTTTCGCCGGATTCAAACGACACCACGCTGATGATGTCACTGTCACGCAATTGTGATGCCACCGGCTCTTCTGGGGCGGTGTTGACAGGCTGGGTCTGGATGGCAAACAACAGCGCCATCGCGCCCACACCGGCAGCCACGGCAAAGCCACGCTGCAGGTGGTGGTACAAGCCGACAGGGGCCTTCCGCGGCGCGCGCGCCTGGCGCAGTTGCTGAGCCAGGGCCTCGCTTTCCGGTGCCATTTCGGCGACCACGCGCATGATGGCACCCGCCGTGGCGGAGGCGGCAATGCGATCGACCGGACCGGCTTCATCGCTTGGCCAGCCATAGCCGGTCAGCGCCGCCGGGATATCCTCGGCGAGTTGATCGTCGAGTCCGCGGTCCTGTTGCGCGATCCGCGCACGATACAGGGCCTTGATGCGTGCCTCGTCCATGTTCAATCCTCCATTCCTGCTGCGCGCATGCGCGCCCTGACCTCGTCCAGGCCGCGGTAGATCAATTTGCGGGCCGCATCCAGTGTCAACCCGCAGGTGTCCGCCGCTTCCTGCAATCCAAAACCTTGCAGATACAACTGCAACGGTCGTCGCCGACGCGCCGGGATCACGGCAATGCATTGCATCAGCACATCCATCTTGCGTGCTTCCGCTGCTGCCAGATCCGGGCCTGGGTGACTGGTCTGCAACTCGACGCCTTCACCAGGTTCGGGTAAAGGTTCGGCTGCTCGCACCTGGGCCCTGCGTACCGCGTCGATGATCACCGTGGCAACCACCCGCTGTATGTAAGACGCAGGAAGTTGTGCATTTGGGTCACGTTCGAGTGTCTTCCACAGGCGAATACGCACTTCCTGCTCCACGTCATCGGGGTCGATTCCGTGCAGGGACAGTGCGTTGGAGGCGATCTGGGCCTTGATGCGGCTGGCAAAATGCTGCAAAAGCGCTTGCAGTTGCCGGCTCATTGACGATCCCAACCCGTCGGAACACCAGGCTGGTTTCGACTCTCTACGGCCTGAGGCCCAGGCCAGGCGGCTTCGTTGCGCGTGCCGCTGGAGGCCGGCATGAAGCGTTCGCACAGGTAGATCGGGCGGGCCTTGGATTCCATGTACAGCCGGCCGAGGTACTCGCCGATGATGCCGGTGGCCATCAACTGCACCCCGCCCAGAAACAGCACCACCGTCATCAGCGAGGGGTAACCGGCCACCGAATCCCCCCACACCAGGGTCTTGAGCACGATCCACAG
>CAYRJS010000042.1:0-2048 GCA_964424535.1 uncultured Aquimonas sp. | reverse complement strand
CCGCGCAAGGCCTCCACCGCGCGGCGCGACATCAGGCGAAAATCGCCCGTATCCGGCGGAATCGGTGTTGCCGACAAACGCGCCATGACGCGATAAAACGCCGCCGCCGTGGCGCGTTTGAGCCAGGTTTCGCCATCCCGAGCCAGGCGTTGACCGTAGACCACATCAAAACCTTCGCGCCATTTGTCCAGAAACTGCGGAATCAGCTCAGGCGGATCCTGCAAGTCGGCATCGATCACCATCGCCAGATCCCCATCGACCTGGTCCAGACCAGCGGTCAGGGCTGCTTCCTTGCCGAAATTGCGTGCCAGCTTGAGCCCGCCCACGCGCGTATCGGCACAGACCAGGCCTTCGATCACGGCCCAGGTGGCATCGGTGCTGCCATCGTCGACATAGAGCACGCTGGCATCGGCTTCCAGGGTTTCGAACACGGCCACAAGACGCGCATGGAATTGCTCCAGCACGGCAGTCTCGTTATAGGCCGGCACCACCACCACCAGCGTTGGACGCGCGGATTTGAACGGTTCGCCCATGATCGGTTCCTCGAAGAGCGCGCATGGTACCGTGGCTCAGCAGCACGGCTCCAGCCAGGCCGGTCCACCCAACTGCCGAACCTGGCGCTCGATCCAGGCCTGGCGCTGGTGCTGGTACGGACTGGGCGCGTCCACCCGGTAGCGGCGCGGATTGGGCAAGACCGCCGCCAGTGCAGCAGCTTGATGTCGATCCAGTTGCGCGGCCGGAATCGCGAAAAAATGCCGACTGGCCGCCTCGGCGCCGTAAATGCCATCACCAAATTCGACGATGTTGGCATACACCTCCAGAATCCGGCGCTTGGGCCAGGTCAGCTCGATGACCACCGTGCCGTACGCCTCCAGGCCCTTGCGCAGCCAACTGCGACCCGACCACAGAAACAGGTTTTTCACCACCTGCTGGCTGATGGTGCTGGCGCCGCGCAAGGAACGCCCTTGCTGGCGTTGATCCAGGACTTCGGAGATGGCATCAAGGTCAAAACCGTGATGCCTGGGAAAACCCTGGTCTTCGGCAGCCACCAGGGCAATCAACAGGTTCGGGGATATCCGTTCCAGATCCACCCACTGATACTGCAGGGAAAAATCCGCCTGACCGCGCGCCTGCCATTGCCGTGCCAGCATGAAGGCACTGGTGGGCGGATCGACGAAGCGCAGCACCAGGAAGGGCAGCAGGCTCGCCAGTACCAGCACACCGATGCCACCCCAAAACCAGCGCCATTTTCGCTTTCGCATGTTTTTTCGTCGCATCCATGCACTCCTGCTGGCCCGTCTTTGCGCTTGCCAAGGCTAAACCTTGCCACCATATAGTCGCATCGGATGCTGCGTCCGCTCCAGGATGACGCGTGCGGAAGTTTGGCTGCATCCATCTCCCGACCCTGACCAGATCACGACCATGACGACCCCTACCCCGACCCGCCACGATGATGTCCTGCACCGCTTCCTGATCGAAAACAGCAACGTGCGCGGGTCTCTGGTGCATCTGGATCAAAGCTGGCAAAGCATCCGTGCCAGTGCCGACTATCCACCCGCCCTGGCGCAGCTGCTGGGTCAGGCCAGTGCCGCCACGGCCTTGCTCGGTGGTCATACCAAGATCGAGGGCAACCTGTCATTGCACCTGAAGGGCAGCGAGTCGGTCTCCACGATCTTTGCCGAATATCGCCATCCGGGCCTGCTGCGCGGCCTGGCCCACTGGCGTGATCTTGTTCCTGATCCTCTCGGCCCACGTCAGTTGGGGCCCAATGCCCTGCTGGCGCTGACCATGGAATCATCCATGCCGGGCACCGATGCAAGGCAGCGCTACCAGGGCCTGATCGACCTGGACGCGGATACTCTGGCCGAAGCCTGCGAGCAGTACTTCACCCGTTCCGAGCAACTGCCAACCCGATTGCTGCTGGCCGCCAATGCCACCACTGCCGCCGGCCTGCTGTTGCAGGTGCTGCCGGGCAGCGAGCCCGATGTCGATCATTGGCAACAGATGAACCTGCTGCTGGATACAGTGCAGTCAAGCGAACTTCTGGA
>CAYRJS010000041.1:0-14054 GCA_964424535.1 uncultured Aquimonas sp. | reverse complement strand
CCTATCGCGGATAGCGTGGCCTACGGGCTCGTTTTGCCGCAGACGAAAGGGCTCGACGGCTTCCGCGAAGACGCCCGCACCCAGTCCGAATTCATGCAGTTGATCCGGGGCGTTCAGGCCGACTGAGGGCCTTATTCCAGGTTCTGCACCTGTTCGCGCATCTGCTCGATCAGAACCTTGAGCTCGACGGCCGCCTGGCTGGTGCGGGTATCGACCGACTTGGAGCCCAGGGTGTTGGCTTCTCGGTTGAATTCCTGCATCAAAAAGTCGAGCCGGCGACCCACGGCTTCATCCAGTTTCAAGACACGACGGGCTTCGGCCACGTGGGTGGCCAGGCGATCCAGTTCTTCGTCGACATCAAGTTTTTGCAGCCAGAGCACGAACTCCTGCTCCAGTCGACCCGGCTCCAGGTCCGGAGCCAGTTCGGCAAACCGGGCTTCCAGGCGCGCACGCAGACCCGCGCGGATCTGTGGCAGCCACTCGCGGATCTGGCCACACAAGGCCTCGATGCCATCCAGACGCTCGCGCAAGGCTTGGGCAAGCTGGGCTCCTTCGCGCTCCCGGGCCTGGCAAAACTCGTCAACAAGGGCGTCCACCAGGGCCAGAACCTCGGCCTGCAAACCGGCGGGGTCGGGTGTGTCTGATTCAATGACTCCCGGCCAGGCCAACAGTTCGGTGAACTGAACCTGCAGATTGGGAAACCGTGCTGCCTGGGCCTGTGCGGCTTGACTCAGGCGGTCGAGCACGTCCTGATTGAGGCGCAATTCACGCGTGGCCGCATTCACCGAAGGCTGCAGCTTCAGATTCATCTCCAACTTGCCGCGTCGCACCCGCGCGCTCACCTGCTGTCGCAGCATCGGCTCCAGGCCACGCAAATCCTCCGGGGCGCGCAAGGAAAACTCCAGGTAGCGATGGTTCACGGCGCGCAATTCGGCACTCAATACACCCCAGGCCGTGCTGTGCTCACGGCGGGCAAACGCGGTCATGCTGTGGATCATGGCGGGTCTTCAACGGCGGTCCAGCGCCCATTGTCGATCATGTCCGCTGATCTGACTACAGAAACAACCCGGCAGGCTATGGCCGAACCTGATCGGCAATCAGGGCTTCATGCACGCGCTGGTGGGACAGACTGGTGCGGATCACGAGCCGGGCCTCTGCCAGTTCCTCCGGCAAGCGACTGGACGGATTGGGCGCCAGAGGCTCAGTCTCATCCGCCAGGATGCCAACCCAACCGGAGCGACCGGCCGCCTTGGCCGCATACAGGGCCCGATCCGCCAACTCGAGTACTTCCTCCCACGCAGCCTGGCGCGGAAAGCCGGTTTGCAGGGGAAACGAGGCGTAACCCAGCGAGCACGAACACCGCAGCAGGCGCTGATCCGGCAAGGTATAGGCCGGCGCACCCAGATGGCGAATGGCACGCTCGGCCAGATCGGTTGCCTGGGCGGAATCCAGATCCTGTGCCAGCACCAGGAATTCTTCTCCACCCCAACGCATCAGGTCATCCTGACCGCGAAAGCAGTCACGCAGGCGCATGGCCAATTGCTGCAGGATGGCATCACCAGCGGCGTGCCCGTATTGATCATTGATTTTCTTGAAATGATCAATGTCGAAAAGAAAGAGCACCATTCCGGTTTCAGGTGTGGGCTGTCCTTGCCGCAACAACATATCGAAGCGTTCCAGCGCCAACGCAGTCAGTTTTTCGATGCGCTGGGAGAAAAAGCGCCGATTGCGCAAGCCTGTCAATGGATCGGTTCGACTGGCTTCTTCCAGGGCCAGGGTCTTTTCGTGCAAGGCCGCCGAAACATCCTGCAACTCCTGCGTGCGCTCGGCCACGTTGCGTTCCAATTCATGCTGTCGGGCCCGCAGCCACCGGGTCCGTTGCCGCATCAGCACCAACCCGACCGCGATCAACGCCAGCACGCCAAGCCCTCGTACCCACCAACGTTGCCACCAGGCTGGATAGACCACCAGGGGCAAGGCCAACACCTGCTGTCCGGCCCGGCCATGGCGATTGCTGGCAAACAGTTCAAAGCGATAATCGCCAGGTGCCAGATTGGCGAAACTGGCCAGTCGATGACTGGCGTCGGTATGAATCCAGGCCGAGCTCTCACCCAAAAGGCGGTAGGCATAGCGGATGGATGCAGGAGCACTGTAGTCGAGTGCGGCAAACTCGATTTCCAGCCGGTGCTGGTCTGGTTTCAACTCGAGTCCGGCCATGACGCTGGCCGGTGGCAGAGACTCGCCGTTGATCCGCACCGAGGTGAGCACCAAGGGAGCATTGTAGGCAGGCTCCTGAAAAGCCTCGGGTCGGACCACCAGCAAGCCGTTGGTGCCACCAAACAGCAAGCGGCCATCGGGTAGCTTGGCGTAAGCCCGAAACCAGGGTGATCCAATGCCGATGCCATCGGCCGAACCAAGTTTCAGCAATTGCCCCGTGGCACGGTCGAGCAGATTGTCCTGGCTCCATATCCGCCCTTGTGCATCCATCAATACATTGGCACCAAAGGGCTGACCGGCTGCACCGTATTGCAGGCTGATGGCCTCGACCGCATCGGTACCCGTGCGCTCCGGGTGCAGGCGATACAAGCCTGACGGGGTATCAAGCCAGACCGTATTTTCGGCATCGATCAACAGGCCCAGGATATCGCTGTCGCCGCCACGTGCAGGGTGTGACGCGGTCACGCGTTGCAAACGCTTCCCTGGCCCCAGGACCTGACCCAGGCCAAATTCGCCCCCCACCCAGAGACGACCGTTGCGATCCTGGCCCAGAGCATTGATATTGCGGCGCAGGACTTCACCTTGATCATCCAGAACCGGTTCGGCCACATCGGCATCGGGGCCGCAATACCACAACCCACCCTCGGTACCGATCCACACCCCGCCATCACGATCGTCCAGCAAGCGCCGGATGCCGATACGATCCATGTCGATGGACTCAAGCTGGCTTGATCCAAACCGGCGCCGGAACAGACCGGCGTCACTGCCAATCCACAATGTCTGATTGACATCCTCTGCCAAGGCGGTCACGCGCACCCCCTGGAACAGGGGTTGTCCGTGTTCGTCTCGCAGGACATCCACCGGCGCCAGGTTTGCATCCAAAGCGAAGATGCCCCGGGTCTGGGTACCCAACAGGACCTGGCCATCGGCCAGCACCTGGATGGAACGGATGCTGGGGTCTTCGAAAATGACGCTGCCGCTGGACAAGACATGCCGATCCAGCATGCGAAAGGCCGCGTTGTGGGGGTTGTGGCGCTGCAGACCACCACCATAGCTGCCAACCCAGACTTGTCCTCCGCGATCACGCAACAAGGACCGTACTTCATTGCTGGCCAACGACCATGGGTTGCCGGCCTGGTGGCGCAATCGCTGACGCAAGGATCCATCGGCAGCGGCGCGAATCTCGATGCCTTCGGCGCGCCCGACCCAGAGGGTACCCTCATCTACCTGTAAAATTGCATGGACAGCGCCGCTACCACGGGTATCCGTCTCGACCCAGGTTTCGCTTCGATCCGTCGGGAAATGCCAGAGCTGGCCATCCATGGCTCCCACCCAGAGCTGGCCATCGTCGGCTTCATACAAAGCCATGACGACACTGTTCCAGGGCGAATCGACAACCTTTGCTGCAGGGCTGACAAAACGCGCTTGCTCACGCTGCCAGAAGGCCAAACCTTTCCATGTCCCCACCCACACGGTGCCGTTGCGATCCAACAGCAAGCTGGTGATGCGATTATCCGGCAACCCGGCATCGCCCTGGTGGTGCAACCAATGCACTTGGCCATCCGGCTCACGCCAGGCCAGACCACTGCCATCGGTTCCGACCCAGAGCCGGCCCTGATCATCTTCAACCATGGCCGTGATCGAAAACCCGGAAATCTGCTCTTGCCCAAGCGTGACCGGCATCAACGTGTCCTGGTCGCGGTCGTAGCGGATCAAGCCGACGAAATCAGAACCCACCCACAAGGTGCCATCCTTTCCCACCAGCAAGGTACGTACGAACAGCGAGGTCTCACCGAACGGGGCGCTCCAGTGATTGGAGTACTGGCGAAACTCCTGGCCATCAAAACGCATGACCCCCCGCGCATTGCCGGCCCACAGGAAACCATCACGATCCTCGGCCAGGGACGAGATGACGGCATTGGGCAAGGCAGCGTCGGTCTCGGTGTCAACACTGATAAAGCGAGGTGGCACAAAGTCCTGTGCCGATACCAGGCCGGCAACCGCAAGCAAAAACAGCATCAGCCCATAACGCCACATGATTGCATCATAGGAAACCATCACGCTCTTGCCCAGACAGAAACGCCATCCGGTCACATAAAATCAACCCGCCAACGCAGTTTCTGGCAAGATCGTGCCAGCAAGCCCTACCACAGGAATCCAGATCATGTCCGTATTTCATGAGCGCTTCCGGCGTATCCGACGACACGCAGGCAGCTTCCTGCTTATCCTCATCAGTCTGACCTTGCTGTTGGGAGGATGCGCCACCTTGAACGAAACCCAATGCGTGCAAGCCGACTGGTTCATGCTGGGAGCCAGCGACGCCCGCAATGGCTACACCATCCAACGCATCGACCAGCATCAGCAGGCCTGCAGCAAGCACGGCATCCGCATCGATCCCAGGGCTTACGAGGCCGGCTATGGCGAAGGCCTGAAGGACTTTTGTGTACCCACCAAAGGCTTCTCGCAAGGACGCAACGGCAACGACTACCAGAACCAGTGCCCGGCTCCGCTCGAACGCGACTTTCTGCGCGGTTACGATCTGGGTCGCCAGGTCCATGCCGTCGAAGTCGAACTGGAAGCCTACGACAAGCAGATCAAACAACTGCAAGCCGACATCGACAACCAGACCAGCGAGCAATTGCGAGATGCGGCCAAGCAGCGTCTGCGCTTTGTCATTGAAGACCGTGACCGGACCGAACGCCAGCGCAACAATTTGCTGGAACGCTCACGCCGGCTGGGCTTCAGCTCCGGCTGGTAAACCATCACCCACCTAGGAAAACGATACCCTGATGAATGCTTTGAACCGCCCCAGCGGCCGTAACCCGGATCAATTGCGCCCGGTGCAGATCCAACGCCAGTTCACCTGCCACGCCGAAGGTTCGGTATTGGTGAGTTTCGGCCGCACCCGCGTCCTGTGCACGGCCAGTATTGAAGAACGTGTACCAGGTTTTCTGCGCGGCAAGGGCGAAGGCTGGGTCACGGCGGAATACGGCATGCTGCCACGTGCCACCCATACCCGCAGTGATCGCGAAGCCGCACGCGGCAAGCAGGGCGGGCGGACCCTGGAAATCCAGCGTCTGATCGGACGTTCGTTGCGCGCCTGCGTCGATCGCGTTGCCTTGGGCGAGCGCACCATCACCCTGGATTGCGATGTGCTGCAGGCCGATGGCGGCACCCGCACCGCTGCCATCACCGGGGCTTATGTGGCCCTGCGCGACGCCGTGCGCTGGCTGCAGACCCGGCAACAGATCGAGCGCAATCCCGTGCTGGGTGCGGTGGCGGCGGTCTCGGTCGGCATCTGGCGCGGACAGCCCGTGCTGGATCTGGATTACGCCGAAGATTCGGACTGCGATACCGACATGAACGTGGTCATGAACGATGGTGGTGGCTTCATCGAACTGCAGGGCACGGCCGAAGGCCATGCCTTCCGGCGCGAGGAACTGGATCAATTGCTGGCCCTGGCGCAAAAAGGCACCAGGGAACTGTTCGCGGCCCAGGAAGCCGCTCTGGCGCAATGAAACGCCTGGTGCTGGCCAGCCACAACGCCGGCAAACTGGCCGAGTTGCGTGTCTTGCTGGCCGATGCGGGCATCGAAGTGGTGCCCCAGGCGGATTTTGGCGTGGGCGAAATCGAGGAAACCGGCCTGAGCTTTATCGAAAACGCCCTGTTGAAAGCGCGCCATGCTGCCCGCATCAGCCACCTGCCAGCCCTGGCCGATGATTCGGGTCTGTGCGTGGATGTACTCGGCGGCGCCCCTGGGCTGCGCTCGGCCCGTTACGCCGGCAGCGATGGCAACGCCCAGGCCAATATCCTCAAGCTGCTGGATCGGCTCGAAGACATATCCGATGAATTTCGCGGTGCCCATTTCCATTGCACTCTGGCCCTGCTGCGCCATCCTGAAGATCCCGCTCCACTGGTCTGCGAAGGCCGCTGGCGGGGTCGCATCCTGCGCGAACCGCGCGGGGACGATGGCTTTGGCTACGATCCGATCTTTCTCGATGAAAGCAGCGGCCTGACTGCCGCCGAACTGTCACGCCAGGAAAAAGCCGCCGTCAGCCATCGTGGCCAGGCTCTGCGACGTCTGGTTGCAGCCCTGGCATACGAGCCTGCATGAACCCAGTCATGCGTCTTGGTGATGGTCCTGCGACCTGAAGCAAGCCCCGGGCTAAAATGGCACCTTTCCCTTTTCCGGAACGGCCCGTGGCCACCTGCTTGCATACCTCCGATCTGCCGGGCCTGACCCTGCTGCACCGTGGCAAGGTCCGCGATGTCTACGCCCTCGACGCTGCGCGCTTGTTGATGGTCGCCACCGACCGTTTGTCGGCTTTCGATGTGGTCTTGCCCGATGCCATCCCCGGCAAGGGCGAAGTGCTGACCCAACTATCGAATTTCTGGTTCGCCAAGACCGCCCACCTGATACCCAATCACCTATTGGACATGGATGTGACCAGCGTGCTGCCGACCGGCGTTGACGTCGATCTGTATCGCCTGCGCAGTGTCGTGGCCCGGCGCCTCAAGCCGTTGCCGGTCGAAGCCGTGGCCCGCGGTTATCTGATCGGCTCGGGCTGGAAGGATTACCGCACCAGCGGCAGCATCTGCGGCATTGCCCTGCCCGCCGGATTGCGTCAGGCCGAACGCCTGCCCGAACCGATCTTCACGCCCTCGTCCAAGGCCGCCGTGGGCGAGCATGACGAAAACATCGGTTTTGATCGCGTGGTGGCCTTGATCGGCGGCGAACTGGCGGAACAGGTCCGCGAAGCCACGCTATCGATCTACCGGTTCGCCGCCGATTTCGCCGCCCAACGCGGCATCCTGATCGCCGATACCAAACTGGAATTTGGCCTGGATGAAGACGGCAGCCTGCGGGTCATGGATGAAATGCTGACCCCGGATTCCTCGCGCTTCTGGCCCGCCGACCAGTATCAGGTAGGCACCAGCCCACCCAGCTACGACAAGCAGTTCGTGCGTGACTGGCTGGAAACCCAGGACTGGAACAAGACCGCACCCGGCCCACGCCTGCCCGAAGCGGTGATCGCCGGCACCCATCAGCGTTATGCCGAGGCTTTGCAGCGCCTGACGGCGTAACCCAATGCCTCGTTCCCATTTTGTCCTGATCCTGCTGATCTGCATCGCCTGGGGCGCCAACTTTCTGGCCTCGGCCATTGCCCTGCGCGAAATCCCGCCGTTGCTGTTTTCGGCTCTGCGCCTGGCGCCCTTGATGCTGTTGCTGGTGCCCTGGATGAGCCGTCCACCCAAGGGTGGTTGGCTATTTTTGATCGTCGTGGCCCTGTGCAACGGTGCCCTGCATTTTGGTCTCAACTTCTGGGCCATCCGCGAAGCCGGCAACCTGGCTTCACCGGCCATCGTGCTGCAAAGCTATATCCCCATGTCAGTGGTGCTGGCGGTGCTGTTCCTGGGTGAACGCATCGGCTGGCGTACCTGGACCGGAATCGGGGTGAGCTTTGCCGGCGTGCTGGTGCTGGGTTTTGACCCACTCGTGCTGCAGGCTCCGTTCGCCCTGGTCCTGATGCTGCTCTCGGCCCTGGCCTTGGCAGCCGGTACGGTAGTGATGCGGCGGTTGACCGGCATGAACCCGATCGGCGTGCAAGGCTGGACCGCCCTGATCGCCATCGGACCATTGCTGCTGTGGAGCGCGGGCGTGGAAACCGGTCAGTGGGAGGCCATACGCACGGCTTCTCTGGCCGCCTGGCTGGGCGTGGCCTGGGCCACCTTTGCCGCCTCCCTGCTCGGCCACAGCCTGTTCTACTGGCTGGTGCAACGCCATCCGGTCTCCAGCCTGATGCCCTATCTGCTGCTGGCGCCGATCTTTGCCGTGGTCCTGGGCATCGTCTTCTGGGGCGACCGCCCCGGCCCACGCCTGTATCTGGGCGCGGCGATGGTGTTGGGTGGAGTCCTGTTCATTTCCCTGCGCGCGCGGGTGCGGGCCCGGCGCTTGCCGGAACCGACCGAGATTTGAGAACTACCCCGACGTATTTTGGCGACGGCCTGGCCGACTAAAGGGCTTTTCTGGCACGCGCGTGCGGACTGTCCGTCCGCACGCACAACGAAGAAGGGCCGCCACAGGCCCGAAGCGATAACGTCAGGCTACAGCGCGCACGGGTATCGACCGATGCAACGGCATCAGTGCATCTGTCCATTTGCCCAGTTCAGCAAGCATCTGCTGCGCGGAATGATCGATCAGCCGGTTGGAAACAAATTCCCCCTGATCGTCCAGCGACTGCGCCACCATCGGCACGGTCACGCCCTCGACCATGGGCATCATCTTCAGCGTGGTGACCAGTTGCTTGGCCATCTGCACCGCGCGCAGGCCACCGGAAACCCCGCCGTAGCTGACGAAACCACAGGCCTTGTAATTCCACTCGCGGTAGACGTAGTTGAGCGCGTTTACCAACGAGGGCGGCGGGTTGAAGTTGTATTCCGGAGTGACGAACACAAAGGCATCCGCCGCCGCCACGCTTTCGGCCCATTCCCGGGTATGGGCGTGTTCGTACTTTTGCGTGGCCGGATGGTGGGGCTCGTTGTAGATCGGCAAATCAAGCTCGGCCAGATCCACCACGTGTACATCAAAATGATCGTGGCGGCGGGCGAACTTCGCAAACCAATCGGCAACGGCCGGACCTACGCGTCCGGGACGGGTGCTGGCGGTGACTACGTGAAGTCTGGGTTTCAAGGGGACATCTCCTGTACTGGGGTGGTTGGGGATACATGGGACATGCGGCCAAAGTGGCCGGCATTGAAGTCGGCGATCGCCTGGTCGATTTCTTCCCGACGGTTCATGACGAAGGGACCGTAGCCGACGACAGGCTCGTCGATCGGCTCGCCGCTGAGCAGCAGCACGGTGGCTTCGTTGTTGGCTTCCAGCGTCACTTCGCCACCGGCGCGGTCAAGCAACACCAGGCTGGCGTCGCGCGCGATCTCGCGGCCGTTGACCTCGACCGTGCCGCGCAGCACCACAACGGCGCTGGTGTGGCCCTCGGGTAAATGAAAACGGGCACTGCGCCCCGCGTGCAGACGCACGTCCCATACGTTTACCGGAGAGAACGTGCGCGCCGGTCCAGCGTGGCCCTCGTAATCGCCGGCGATGATCCGTACCCGCCCGGCGCCGTTGGCAAGCGGCACCGACGGAATATCAGCATCGAGCAGGGTCTGGTAGCCGGGCGGACCCATCTTGTCGCGAGCTGGCAGGTTCACCCACAACTGCACCATTTCCAGGGTGCCGCCACTGTGGGTAAAGGCCTCGGAATGGAACTCTTCATGAAGGATGCCGGAGGCGGCCGTCATCCACTGCACATCGCCGGGACCGATGCGTCCGCCGATGCCGGTGGAGTCACGATGCTCGACCTCACCCTCATAGACGATGGTGACGGTCTCGAAACCACGATGCGGATGCTCGCCTACCCCGCGCGCTCGCGCAGCCGGCTCGAAGCGGGCCGGCCCGGCATAATCGAGCAACAGAAAGGGGCTGAAGCGATTGCCGTGGCTGTGGTAGGAAAACAGCGAGCGCACCGGAAAACCGTCGCCCACCCAATGCGGGCGCGGGGCGCTGAAGGTGGCAAGAACTTTTTTCATGAACATGCTCCTGGCTTTCTGTATCAAGCTGCGTGTTTTGCTATCAGTAAACATAGGGCCAGCACGGTCGCTCGAGTAGACTGCGAGTTTCGAACTATCCGTTCTGCCAGTGGAACGCTGCCGTGCTTGACCTCAACGACCTCCACTATTTCGTCCAGATAGTGGACCACCGTGGCTTCGCCCCCGCCGGGCGCGCGCTCGGGATTCCCAAGTCACGCCTGAGCCGGCGTATCGCAGCCCTGGAGGAACGCCTGGGCGTACGCCTGATCCATCGCTCCACGCGGCGCTTTTCCGTCACCGAAATTGGCGAGATCTACTACGGCCACTGCAAAGCCATGCTGGTCGAAGCAGAAGCCGCGCAAGAAGCGATCGAGCGTACCCGCTCCGAACCTTGCGGTCTGGTACGCATGACCTGTCCGATCACCCTGCTGCACGCCGGCATCGACGCCATGCTCGCCGACTATCTGGCCCTTCATCCGGGCGTCTCGATACAACTGGAGGCCAGTGATCGTCGGGTCGATGTGGTCGGCGAAGGCATCGATATCGCCATCCGGGCGCGCACCCCGCCGCTGGAGGACAGCGAACTGGTGATGCGGGTGCTGGCGCAGCGTGGCTGGTGTCTGGTCGCCAGTCCCGCGTTGCTGGGCGAACGCACAACTCCTGTGCAACCGGCCGATCTTCCCGGCCTGCCTAGCCTGGGCATGGGATTGTCGCGGGCTCGTCACAGTTGGGACCTGAACGGTCCCGACGGCGCCAGTGTGGTGATCCCGCACGAGCCGCGTCTGGTCACCGCCGATATGCAGGCATTGCGCGTGGCAGCCGTGCGTGGGGTCGGTGTGGTGGAACTGCCAACGATGGTGGTACGCGAAGAACTGGCTGCGGGCACCCTGGTCCGCCTGGTACCGGGCTGGGCTTCGCGCAGCGGCATCGTGCACGCCGTATACGCCTCACGCCGGGGCCTGCTGCCCTCCGTGCGCGGCCTGCTCGACCACTTGGCGGAACGCTTTGCCGAACTCGAATCAGGAAACCAGGAGCATGCCGTCTGCGCCTGACGCAGTCCGTGGTTTATCGCTGGCCGTCAGCAGCAACTCAACAGATATTGGACCAAGACCGAATTCATTCGCTCCGGAAAGACGCTGAGAATGCAAGACCAACCACACCCGATACGCTTCCGTCGTCTGCTGCGCGGCCTGCTCGGAGCGCATGCCTTGAGCGGTGCAATGGGCGTTCTTGGTCTGTTTCTGGTTGCCCTGGTGACCTGGGCGCTCGGGGGTACGGAAGCGGCCATCGGGGCCGGGGTCGGGGCCATCATCGCCTTGTTGCCGCACGAGGTTCGCGCCCGTCGTGGCACCTTCGCCCATCTGGCCATTGCCCCGCTGGTCGGCATCCCGTTGTTCCTGGCGGTGCAGCTTTTACGGGCCCATCCCCTGGCTTTGGGTCTGTTTCTGGTGCCGGGCACCTTTCTGGCCTTTCTCTCCACGGCCTGGGGTCGGCGTGGCATGCCGGTCTCCGGGGCGGTGATGTTTGCCATGCTGATGGCCCTGGCTCCGGTTCCTGCTGTCGACCTGGACGAAGCCTTGCTGCGCACGGCCTGGTGCGCCTTCGGTGCCGTTCTGTACGTGGTATACGCAACCGCGAGCAACGCGCTGTTGAACGGGCGCTTCCGCAGCCAGATGACCGCCGACCTGCTGCTGACCATGGTGGCCCTGCTGCGCGCCCACGCCCGGCGGATCGAACAGACGCTGCAGGCGGATTCCGCTTCCGCTGATCGGGTCATCGAGGGCGAGGTCCTGCGCCGGCACGCGGCTCTGGCCGATCAGTTGCAGGCAACCCGGGATCTGATCCTGGAAGTCCCCGACCGACCCCACCGGCAACGCCTGGCCGGAATGCTGGTGGTGGTGCTGGAGATGCGCGACCGGATGATCGCCAGCGAACTGGATAGCGCCCGCCTGGGAGCGTGCAGCCCGGCCATGCTCCATCGCTTTGCCGGCATGTGGCACCACATGGCCGAGGACGTGGAGCTTGTGGCCGATGCCCTGCTCACCGGCAGGCAGCCACCACCAGCTCGCAATCACGAGCCCGAACTGGATGCCCTGCGTCAGCAATCGCTGCAGGATTTGCCGGGAAATGCCCGCTGTGATCCGGCAACCGAGCTCGCCCTGATACGCAGCACCAGCGTGCGTCTGGGCGATCTCGACCAGGCGGTACGCCGTCTGGCCGAACTTGCGCGCGGGGAAGCCGAATCGGACCTGGCGGCGGTGCGCAGCAGTTGGCAATTATTTGTCAGCCCGGCCTACTGGCCACGCCCGTCATCACGACAACTGCACTGGCGTCGACCGGCATTGCGCCACGCCCTGCGTGCCGGTCTGGCGGTCGGTGCAGGCTTCGTGCTGGCACAGTGGGTACCGTGGGCTTCACGCGATTACTGGATCCTGCTGACCATCGCGGTGGTGCTGCGTGGCAGCCTGGCGCAGACTCTGGTGCGACGCAATGAGCGCGTGCTCGGCACGCTCGCTGGAAGCCTGCTCGCCCTGGCCGTGTTGACCTTGCGCCCTCCGGTTGTCTGGCTGCTGGCGATCGCGGGCACGGCCCAGGGCGTAGCCCACGCCTTTGCCGCGCGCCGTTATCTGATCACGGCTGTGGCTGCTTCGATTCTGGGCCTGATCCTGGCCAGTTTGTTGCGTGCCGGCGGCAGTCCGACGCTCGATGTACTGGCACGCGTGCTCGACACCCTGACCGGTGCCGGCATTGCCTGGGGTTTTTCCTATGTGTTGCCGGCCTGGGAACGCGGCCTGCTCGCGCGCCGTCTGGAACGGGTCTGCGTGGCGATCCGCGAGCACGCGCGCCACTCGCTGGCGCTGGCTGCCCACGCCGATATCACCGGTCAGCCGGAACTGGCCTGGCGGCTGGCCCGGCGCGAAGCCTACGATGCTTTTTCCGCCCTGGTGCAGGCAACCGACCGCGCCCTGGTCGAACCACGTGCGGTGCGCCCGCCGATCACCGCCCTGGAACAACTGCAAGGACACGGCTATCAACTATTGGGGCAGTTGAGCGCGATCCAGTCACTCCTGTTGCTGCGCCGTGAGCGCCTGCAGCTCGATGCGCTGAGTCCGGCCATCGAGCAAGCCGCGGCCGAGATCGACGCGCGCCTGGACCTTGCCAGCCCCTGTGCCCTGGCCGAACGCGAGCTCCCGGACGACGCCGGCCGCAGCCCGGGTCTGCGGGCCGTGCCCGAAGATCTGCCCGATCCACGCCTGGCCGATAGTGGCCCCTGGCTGCTGCTGCGTTTGGACCTGGCCAGTGCCCTGGCCGCACAGGTGCGCTCCGATGCCGAGCGCGTGCTGGCAGTATTGGCAACCCATACCTGATCGGCATTGTCACCAGTACCACCCAGCGATTGCCTTGCCTGCTCTCTGGCACGGCTCTACCGTCGTTCCAGCCAAGGCTGGAACCCATTCTGAAAAGCAATATGGACCCCAGTCTTCGCTGGGGTGACGGCTTGATCAGGCGTTCTTTGCAGAGTCAAGGTTGACAAGCTGCTCTCAATATCTCTTTACCTTCCGCGCCGGGAAGGTGGTTTTCCGGGCGGGTTCATGGCCCGCCCGGAATGGGCTCAAAGCTGTGGCTTGAAGGTGTCCTTTTCGCGCGGGCGCAGGAGCCAGCGGCACAGGGCGGGGAGGAAGACGATGGCGGCGACCATGTTGACCACGAACATGAAGGTCAGCATCACGCCCATGTCGGCCTGGAACTTGAGATCGGAGAAGATCCACATGGCCACGCCCACGGCCAGGGTGAGGGCGGTGTAGAAGACGGCGATGCCGGTGGTCTTGAGGGCGATGAAGTAGGACTCGGACACGCTCTTGCCGGCCAGCAGGGATTCGCGCATGCGGGCAAAGATGTAGATGGCGTAGTCCACGCCGATGCCCACGCCCAGGGCCACCACGGTCAGGGTGTTGACCTTCATGCCGATATCCAGCTCGACCATGAGCGAGTGGCCCAGCTCGGTCACCAGCACCAGTGGCAGCACGATGCACAGGGCCGCCAAGGGATTGCGGAAGCTGATCAAGCACATCAGGAACACGGCCGCATACAGGAACAGCAACATGCGACCTTCGACCGCGCGCACGGTATCGTTGGTGGCGGCCATGACACCGATATTGCCGGTGGCCAGACGCAGGTTGACAGCATCGGACTGGAAATCCTCGCCTTCGGCTTCAGCCGCGGCAGCTTGTTCGGCCAGTTGCTCG
>CAYRJS010000040.1:0-14467 GCA_964424535.1 uncultured Aquimonas sp. | reverse complement strand
GCAGCCCAGGACCCGCGCGCGGTGCTGGCCCAGGCCTGACGCATCGGGCACACTCAGAGCCTCAACCACCCGCTCCCGCCGTGAAACGCTCATGAGCCTGAATACCCTGCCTGCCGCCGGCCTTTTGGCCGTGAAAAATGCCGATGTGCATGCACCTGAATCCCTGGGCGTGCAGCATCTGTTGCTGGGTGGCGGCAAGATTCTGTGGGTGGGTGCGCATTGGCATGATTTGCCGGCCGATCTGGGCGTGCCGGTGCTGGATCTGGAAGGTCGACGCCTGATTCCCGGTCTGATCGATGGCCATGTCCATATCACCGGTGGTGGCGGCGAAGCCGGATTCCGTACCCGCGTGCCGGGCCTGTCCTTGTCCGACTGCACCGCCCAGGGCATTACCACGGTGATCGGATTGCTGGGTACGGACGATGTGGCCCGTGGCCCACGGGAATTGTTGGCCACGGTCTATGGCTTGCGCGAGGAAGGTCTGTCGGCCTTTGCCCATTGCGGCGGTTACCACGTGCCACCGGCAACCCTGACCGGTTCGGTGCGCAGCGATCTGGTGCTGCTGGAACCTTTTATCGGGATTGGCGAGCTGGCCGTGTCTGATCACCGTTCCAGCCAGCCGACCCTGGATGAATTGCTGCGCCTGGCCGCCGATGCCCACGTCGCCGGCCTGATGACCGGCAAGGCTGGCATCGTGCACCTGCATCTGGGCGATGGTCCGCGCGGGTTGGAGCTGGTGGATCAGGCCGTGAGCCAAAGCGAATTGCCGGCGCGGGTATTCCAGCCCACCCATGTCAACCGTCGCCGGGCCTTGTTCGATGAAGCCCTGGCCCTGACCGGGCGCGGGGTGCCGATGGATGTCACCGCGTTCCCCGTGGCCGAGGACGAGGATGCCTGGTCGGCGGCGGAGGCGTTCCTGCGCTGGCACGCAGCCGGGGCCGCGCCCGAGCGCCTGACCATCAGTTCCGATGGCGGCGGTTGCCTGCCGTGTTTTGATGAACACGGCCAGGTCTGCGGCATGGATGTGGGCCGACCCGGCGCCCTTCTGGCCACCTTGGGCGAACTGCTGGATCGCGGCGTGCCCCTGGCCACGGCCTTGCCGGTGTTTACTTCCAACGTGGCGCGGGTCTTGCGTTTGCAAGCCAAGGGCCGCATCGCTGTGGGCCTGGATGCGGACCTGGTATGCCTGGATGAAAACCACCGGGCGTTGCACGTGATTGCCCAGGGCCGGATCCATCGCCAGGATGGACATCAGCGTCTGCGTGGCACCTTTGAGGCCAGAGACGGGGCCTGAATCAGGTCTTGAGCTGAAGTGCGCTTATCCCCGCAAGCGCGTGGAACTTGGATTTTCTTCCCATCGCGGCAACAATAGTCGGCTGCCCGTTCCGGGCCAACACCCAATAAAGACCAAAACCCATGAGCCCCAGCAGAGTCGCCGATGGCGATGAACGCGGCTGGATCGTGCCGATCGGCGGAGCCGAGGAAAAAGAGCACGACCCCCGCATCCTGAAACGGTTTGTGCGCCTGTGCGGCGGACACGATGCCGATATCGTGGTGATCCCCACGGCCAGTCGCCTGGACGATACCGGTGCGCGCTACGAAAAAATCTTCGAGGAGATCGGCGTCGGGCGGGTGATCTCGCTCAACTTCGCCAGCCGCGCCGATTGCGCCCGCGAGGATTGGCTGGAGCGCATCGCCTATGCCACCGGGGTGTTTTTCACCGGCGGCAACCAGTTGCGCCTGTCCACCATTCTGGGCGGCACCCGCGCGGCCCGGATGATCCGCCAGATCAATGCCGCCGGAGTCACCGTGGGCGGTACCAGTGCCGGGGCCAGCATCCTGTCCGATCACATGATCGCCTTTGGCGCCGAAGGCAGTTCGCCACGCGCCGACAGCGTGCGCCTGGCACCCGGTCTGGGCTTGACCAACCGCTTCATCATCGACCAGCACTTTCGCCAGCGCGATCGTCTGGGACGGCTGGTGTCGGCCCTGGCCTACAATCCGTTCCCGGTCGGCATCGGCCTGGACGAGGATACGGCTGCCTTCATCGGCCCCGACAACACTTTGGAAGTGGAAGGCTCGGGTGCGGTCACCGTGGTGGACGCCAGCCATACCGAATTTTCCTCGATGGCCCAGGCCGACGAGAGTGATCCGGTCTGCCTGATCGGGCTGCACGTGCATATTCTGGTGGCCGGCGCCAGCTACAACCTGCATACGCGCCGGGCCTCGGCCGGGACCCTTGCCAACGCCTGATCGACAGGTTCCACTGCACCCGGTTTTGGGTCATGCTTGGAGTCCTGGTTCAGATCAAGGGGCACTCCATGCGCATATTGGATCGTTCGGTTTACGTCGGGCCGTCGCTGTACGCCCATTTCCCCGTCATTCGACTGGAACTGGACCTGGGCGAACTGGAACACTGGCCCAGCGTGCGCTTGGGTGAGGGCTTTGTCCAGGCCCTGCTGGAACGCCTGCCGGGTCTGGCCGAACACGGATGCTCCTATCGCGAACCGGGTGGTTTCCTGCGCCGACTGCGTGAGAATGAGGGCACCTGGCTGGGGCATGTGCTTGAACACGTCGCCATCGAGTTGCAGAACATCGCCGGTGAGGATGTCACCTTCGGCAAGACCCGCAGCATCGATGGCCGTCCCGGCGTCTACACCGTGGTGTACGAATACACCGATCGCAAGGAAGGCATCGCCGCCGGCGAACTGGCCCTGAAGCTGATCGGCTCGCTGTTGCCGGCTGAATTGCGCCAGCATGTGCAGGTGCCCGATGACTTTGATTGGGAAACCGAGCGCGACGACTTCATCCGCTACGCCCAGCGCCGGGCCCTGGGGCCGTCGACCGCCTCTCTGGTGCGGGCAGCCGAACAGCGCGATATTCCCTGGCTGCGTTTGAACGATTATTCCCTGGTGCAGTTGGGCCACGGCAAGTACCAGCAACGCATCCAGGCCACCGTGACCAGCAAGACTTCGCATATCGCCGTCGAACTGGCCTGCGACAAGGAAGAAACCAACCAGATCCTGTCGACCCTGGGTTTGCCGGTACCGCGTCAGTATCTGGTGCGCACCGAAGAAGCGGCCGCACGTGCCGCCGAGCGTCTGGGCGGGCCGGTGGTGGTCAAGCCGCTGGATGGCAATCACGGTCGTGGCATCACCATCGGTATCACCGGCTCGGAGGCGACCCGCGAAGCCTTTGTGATTGCCCGTGAACATTCGCGTTCGGTGATCGTGGAAACCTACCAGCCTGGTGATGACCATCGTCTGCTGGTGGTCAACGGCGAATTGGTCGCCGCAACCCGGCGCACACCCGGACATGTGGTCGGTGATGGCACCCACACCGTGGCCGAGCTGGTCGAAATCGTGAACCAGGATCCGCGCCGTGGTGTTGGCCACGAGAAGGTGCTGACCCGTCTGGTGCTGGACCGCGAAGCCGAGCAGATGCTGGCACGCAAGAACTACACGGCTGAAACCGTACCGGCGGCCGATGAAGTCGTGTTCCTGCGTTCTACCGCCAACCTGTCCACCGGTGGCACCGCCACCGATGTCACCGACATCATCCACCCCGACAATATCGACATGGCCGTGCGTGCCGTGCGTGCCATTGGTCTGGATGTGGGTGGCGTGGATTTCCTCACCCCCAACATTGCTGAAAGCCACAAGACCGTGGGCGGGGCCATTTGCGAGGTCAATGCCGCGCCGGGTTTTCGCATGCACGTGGCTCCCAGCGAAGGCACGCCGCGTGATGTGGCCGGCCCGGTGATCGACATGCTGTTCCCGCAGGGCACGCCCAGCCGGGTGCCGATCGCGGCCATTACCGGCACCAACGGCAAGACCACCACCGCCCGCATCCTCGCCCATATCGCCAAGATGGCCGGCTACACCCCGGGCCTGACCAGTACCGACGGGGTCTATATCGATGGCCAGCGTACGGTCGAGGGCGATATGACCGGCCCGGTTTCCGCGCGCATGGTGTTGAGCGATCCGCAGATCGACATGGCCGTGCTGGAAACCGCCCGGGGCGGCCTGTTGCGCGCCGGCATGGGGGTCTCCGAGGTCAATGTCGGGGCCGTGCTCAATATCCAGGCCGATCACTTGGGCATGAAGGGCATCGATACCCTGGAACAACTGGCCGAGGTCAAGCGCATCGTGGTGGAGATCGCCACCGATTGCGCCGTGCTCAACGCCGACGATCCGCTGGTGTTGAAGATGAGCGGCCACGTCGATGCCAAGGCCATCTGCTACGTCAGCGTCAATCCTTCGCACCCGCTGGTGCGCGAGCATATCCGTGCCGAGGGTCGGGCCTGCGCCCTGGAGGCGGGCATCAACGGCCAGATGATCACACTCTACGACAAGGGCAACCATATCCCCTTGCTGTGGACCCACCTGATCCCGGCCACGCTGGAAGGCCGGGCCATGCACAACGTGCAAAATGCCATGTTCGCTGCGGCCATGGCGTTTTCCCTGGGGATCAAACTCGATGCCATCCGCCAGGGCCTGCGCACCTTTGGTTCCACCTTCTTCCAGGCTCCGGGGCGCATGAACGTGTTTGACGAACACCCCTTCAAGGTGTTGTTCGACTACGGCCACAATGCCCACGCCGTGGGCGCCATGGCCGATCTGGCGCAACGTCTGGATGTCAGTGGCCGGCGCATTGTGGTGTTGGCTGCGCCCGGTGATCGTCGCGACGAGGACATCGCCGATATCGCCCACGCCGTGGCCGGCAAGTTCGATCACTACATCTGTCGTCGTGACGATGGCCTGCGTGGACGCGATGGCGACGAAATACCCTTGATGCTGGCTCGAACCCTGATGGCCGATGGTGTGCCCGAAGCGGCCATCGAGCAGATTCCCGACGAACAAAAAGCCATCGATGCAGCCTTGCGCATGGGCGAGCCGGGCGACCTGCTGCTGATCTTTGCCGATGCCCTGACCCGATCCTGGAAGCAGATCATCAAGTTCCGCCCCGATGGTGCGCCGGCACCGGTGCCGCAAGCCGCCATGGCGCCGGTTGCACCGGTTGATGATCCCCAGGCCAAGGTGCGCGAAGCAGAATTGAAGGCCCTGATGGAAGGGGCGATCCGCGATGAACGCGGCATCGTGTTCGCGCGCGAGGTCGATGATTGATCTCCGTGATCGAACTGCCCTTTGAGGATTCCCGCCGCCTGACCGGCCCCAATCCGTGGTTTGCCAGCCCAGGTGCCGTGCTGGAGACGACGGGTGCAGGTACACCGACGCCGGATCGACTTGCCGCCTGGCGCAGCCATGTCGTGCGCATGTTCAAGCACCTGGATTGGCCCGTGGGCGAGATCGTGGCGCGGGTACATCAAGGTGGCGCCAGTCTGGCGCTGGCGGCACCGGCAGATCGCTTGCTGTGCGCCACCGAGGTCAATGAATGGGCCTGGGCCACGGCCTGTGGCCAAGTGGCGGGACTGGCACCCGGGCATCCGGCCAGTTGGGATGAAGCCCAGGCCGTAGCGACCCTGACGGTCATGGCCCGAACGGAAGCGGCGCCGGCCTGGCTGGCCCTGATCGAAGCCGCTGATGCCCACGGATTGCCGGTGTTATGGGGCGAGGACCAGATCAGTCTGGGCAGTGGTGTTGGCGGGCGCGATTATCCCGAGGCCGAGCCGCCGTCACCGGCCAGCGTGCCGTGGGCCACGATCCACGCCATCCCAACCGCCCTGGTCACCGGTTCCAATGGCAAGACCACGACGGTTCGAGTCCTGGCGGCGATGCTGCGTGCCAGCGGTCGGCGCGTGGGTCTGAGTTGCACCGACGGGCTGTTTGTCGAAGGTGAGCGCATCGAATCCGGCGATTATTCCGGACCGGTAGGCACCCGCACCGTATTGCGCCGTCGTGATATCGAGGCGGCCGTGCTGGAAACCGCGCGTGGCGGCATCTTGCGTCGTGGTCTGGCCGTGGCCCGCGCCGATACCGCCATCGTCACCAATATCAGTGCCGACCATTTTGGCGAATATGGCGTGCATACCCTGGCCGATCTGGCCCAGGCCAAGCTGACCGTGGCCCGGGCCATCGATGCCAACGGTCTTCTGGTGCTCAATGCCGATGACCCCGTGTTGCGTGCGGCCGCACCATCATTGGAGGTGCCGATCGGCTGGTTTTCCCTGCAGGCCGATGCTTCCTTGCCGGAGACGACGGCAACCCATCCCCTTTGCCTCCAGCACGACGATCACCTGTGGCTGTATCCGCAGGGCAGCAACCATGCCGGTATCGACCTGGGATCGGTATCGGCCATGCCGCTGACCGTGGGCGGGCTGGCCCACTACAACATTGCCAACCTCGCCGGTGCCGTGCTGATGGCCCAGGCCATGGGCGTGGAAATCGCGACCATCATCGCCATCCTGGCCCGCTTTGGTGCCGACAATGCCGACAACCGGGGCCGGCTGGAACACTGGAATCTTGATGGCGTGCAGGTCTGGCTGGATTTTGCCCACAACCCCGAGGGCATCACCGGTCTGCTCGATATCGTGGCGGCGCAACGCGGCCATGGGCGCCTTGGTCTGATCCTGGGCCACGCCGGCAATCGTCTTGATGCGGATATCCAGGCCGTGGCCCACACCGCTGCCGGTTATCGTCCTGACCGGGTCGTGCTCAAGGAAATCAGCGGCTATGAGCGCGGGCGGGCACTGGGAGAAGTGGCCGGACTGATGCGTGCGGTTTTGCTGACCGATGGCGTACGCAGTGAGGCCATCGACTTCATCGCCGATGAAACCGAGGCTGCGCGTTCCTTGCTCGACTGGGCCAGACCCGGCGATCACCTGGTGTTGTTGATCCATGCCCTCGACGCCAAGCAGAGCGTGCGGGACATGCTCGATGCCCGTGCCGCCGCGCCGCGATAAACGATTTATTCGCGCCAGAACGAGGGCGCCAGCAACACCAGCACGGTAAACACCTCCAGGCGCCCCAGCACCATACCCAGCGAGCAGATCCATACCGCCGGGGTTGGCAGGGTGCCAAAGTGCACCGAGATATCGCCCAGGCCTGGGCCAAGGTTGTTGAGTGAGGACGTGGCGGCAGCAAAGGCCGTCACCAGGTCCACGCCGGTGGCCGACAGGGCCAGGATCAGCGCGGCGAAGCACAAGACGTACAAGGTGCAAAAACCACCCACCGACAGGACGATGTGTTCGGGTACGCGCTGACCGCGCATCTTGACGATGAACTGGCCCTTGGGATGGACCAGTTGCTTGACCTCGCGCAGGCCCAGACGGATCGCCATCGTCACCCGGGCCACCTTCATGCCGCCGGAGGTTGAACCGCTGGAGCCACCGACGAAGGTCACCAGCATCAGCAGCAAGGGCACGAACGAGGGCCAGAGGCTGAAATCACCGACCGTGAAACCGGTCGTGGTGAGGTTGGAAATGGTCTGGAAACCGGCATGGCGCAAGGCCTGGGGCACGGTCGGGTATTCCCCGCCCAGCCACAGCACGGCGGCCACGGCCAGGGTCACGACCAGGGCCAGAAGGGCGAAGTAGCGCAGTTCGGTATCGTGCTGGTACGGGGCAATGGTGGCGCGCCGCCAGGCCACATAGTGCAAGCCGAAATTGATCGCGCCCACGAGCATGAAGCAGATCGCGACCAGCTCGATCATGGGGTTGTTCCAGTAGCCGAAACTGGCGTCGTGGGTGGAAAAGCCTGCTGTCGAGACGGTCGACAAGGCGTGGCAGATGGCATCGAACAAGCTCATGCCCGCAGCCCAGAAGGCCAGCGTGCACAGCACGTTCAACCACAGATACACCCGCCACAGGGCTTTCGCGGTTTCGGCGATGCGTGGGGTCAGCTTGGTGTCCTTGCTGGGCCCGGTGGCCTCGGCCCGGAACAACTGCATGCCGCCGACCCGCAGCATCGGCAAGATGGCTACCGCCAGCAGCACCAGGCCCAAACCCCCGTAAAAATTGAGCGATTGCCGATACAACAACATGCTGCGCGGCAGGCCGTCGATGGCGTCGATGCTGGTGGCCCCGGTCGTGGTCAGGCCGGACACCGCCTCGAACATGGCGTGGGTGAACGACAGCGCCGGCGGTGCCAGCATGAAGGGCAGGGTGGACACCAGCGAGGCCAGTGACCAGGCCGCCGTGGTGATCAGAAAGCCATCACGCAACTGCAAGGGATGGCGGACCTTGCGCACCGGCCACCACAGGATCAGACCGACCAGGGCGCTGACCAGGAAGGTTTCACCCAGGGCCCAGGCCGTGTCCTCGCCCAGAACCAGGGCCAGCAACAAGGCTGGCACGGGAAACAGTGCCGCCAACAGCAAGAGTGCGCCCAGGACCTTCTGGATGGACAGGAAGCGGCGTGACATGATCCCGACCTAGAACCAGGTGGCCTCAGCCCGGAACAGGGCTTCCAGGCGCGGCAGTTCGCGCTTGTTGTGCAGGAACACGATCAGGTGATCGTCCGGTTCCACGATCACGTCGTGATGGGCAATCAGGAGTTTTTCGCCCCGGATCACACCGACCACGTTGGCCGATGGTGGCAGTTCCAGTTGTTCCAGGGTGCGTCCGACCACGCGCGAGGTGCGCGCATCGCCTATGGCCACCGCCTCGATGGCCTCGGCCATGCCCCGGCGCAGCGAATGTACCCGCACCATGGTGCCCGAACGGATATGGGTCAGCAGCGTGCCCAAGGTCACCTGTTGCGGGCTGACGGCGATATCGATGCTGCTGTCGCCCTCGACCATTTCGGCGTAGGCCGGGCGGTTGATCAGGGCGATCACGCGCGGGCAGCCCATGCGCTTGGCCAGCATGCCCGACAGGATGTTGGATTCATCATCGTTGGTCAGGGCGCAGTAGATGTCGGTCTGGTCGATGTTTTCTTCGCGCAGCAGGTCCTCGTCGGTGCAATCGCCCACCAGCACGATGGAGTTCTGCAGGGTTTCGGCGATGACCTGGGTGCGTTCTTTGGAACGCTCCACCAGCTTGACCGCAAAGCGGTCTTCCAGGGCCTTGGCCAGGGACACCCCGATATTGCCACCGCCGGCGATCAGCAGGCGTCGCACCGGTTTGTTCTTGGGCCGCAGAGCGTCCATCACGGCGCGGATGTCGCGTTGGCGCACGAGGAAAAAAACCTCGTCATCGGCCTCGATCTCGGTCGTGGGCGTAGGAAAGATCGGGCGTCCATCGCGGTATATGGCCGCCACGCGCATGTCCATGCCGGCCGGCAGGCGCTCGTGCAGACCGGCAATCTGCTTGCCCACCAGCACCCCGCCGCGGATGGTACGCACCGCCACCATCTGCACCTGGCCCTGGGCGAAATCGAGCACCTGCATGGCGCCGGGGTATTCGATCAGGCGCTGCACGTATTTGCACACCAGCATTTCCGGGCTGATGGCCACGTCCACGGCGGCACCGTAACGCTGCATCAACTCGGGATACCGGAGAAATTCGGTGCGCCGCACCCGACCGATCTTGGTCGGGGTCTTGAACAGGGCATCGGCGACCTGACAGGCGATCAGGTTGACTTCGTCACTGGAGGTCACCGCGATCACCAACTCGGCATCGTCGGCACCAGCGTCATTGAGCACGCTGGGCAAGCAGGCGTGACCCAGCACGGTGCGCAGATCCAGACGCTCGGCCAGATCCGTCAGCCGCCCTGGATCGTTGTCGACCACGGTGATGTCGTTGTTTTCTCCGATCAGCGCGGCGGCGACGGATGAACCGACCTGGCCGGCTCCGAGAATCAGGATCTTCATGGTGTCTTGTCCCTGGCATCACGCGCCGATCGATGCCTGCCTGCCCCCATCATGGTGTCACCTTTGGTCCCCTGCCTGGAGTGTCAGTTTGCCTTGATGTCGATGCCCAGATCACGCAGTTTGCGATACAAATGGGTACGTTCCATGCCCGATAGCTGCGCCAGTTGCCCGACACTGCCGCCGGCATTGCGCAGTTGCTGCAACAAATAGGCACGCTCGAAGCCCTCGCGGGCCTCACGCAAAGGCAGGCTGAAGTCGAGCGGAAAGAGATTTTCGTCCGTGGCCAGGCTGGTTGCAGCCTGGCCGGTCAATGCCGGGGTGATCTCGGCCAGAGTCACCTCGCCCCGACCCATCAGGGCCAGACGCTGGACCAGGGCCCGCAGCTCACGCACGTTGCCGGGCCAGCCATGCTGGCGCAATCGTTCCAGTACCGAAGTTGGCCAGAGGCGTGGCGAAACCCCGTCACGGGCGGAAAAGACCTGGTCGAAATGCTCGACCAACAGGGCAATGTCGCTGCTGCGCTCGCGCAGTGCTGGCACCTTCAGGGGCAATACATTGAGCTGAAAATACAGCTCGTCGCGAACCCGGCCGGCGGCGCGTTCGGCTTCCAGATCGTGCGAGCTGGCGGCAATTACGCGCACATCCAGACGGATCGGCACCTGACCGCCGATGCGCAGCACCTGACGGCGCTCCAGGGCACTGGAAAGGCGCAGTTGCATCTCGGCGCCCAGTTCGGCGATTTCATCGAGAAACAAGGTGCCGCCATTGGCCTGTTCCAGCAGACCGGCAGAAACGCCATCACCGGATTCACTGCCAAACAGCGCCACGGCGGCCTGCTCGTCGGCGATGGCACCGGCAGCCACGGTCACGAACGGGGCCTGGCTGCGGGCACTGCGTCCGTGCAACCACCGCGCCAGGGCTTCCTTGCCGACGCCGACTTCACCGCGCAGCAGGATGGCCGCGTCATGGCGGGACAGGCGTTCCAGTTGGGTCAGCAGTTCGGTGAATACCGGCGCCTGGCCCACCGGCTCGAACAAGGAGCCCACCTGCGCCTGCAAGGCACGGTTGGCCTGACGCAACTGCTGGGCTTCCAGGGCCCGTTCCAGGGTGATCAGCAGCTTGGCCAGGGCGATGGGTTTTTCGATGAAATCATAGGCTCCCAGACGGATGGCCTCGACCGCCGTTTCCACCGTGCCGTGGCCGGACATCATCACCACCGGCTGGGGCAATTCGCCGGCGTCCACCCATTCGCGCAACAAGGCGATGCCATCGGTGCCCGGCATCCAGATATCCAGCAGCACGGCATCAAAACGGGCTTCACCCAGACGCGCCCGGGCCTGGTTGGCATCGCCGGCCAGGGCCACCTGATAACCCTCGTCTTCCAGGATGTCGGCCAGGCTCGAACGGATGTCGGGCTCGTCGTCGATTACCAGTATGCGCGCGTTGGACATGCGAAAACTTTGCCTGAAAGGTGCGACAGTGTGCGACCGGTAACCCGTGACGGCAAGCCAACGGGGCAACGCGGTTGCCGACCATGGTACCAACCAGCGTCCCGGGATACGTCACCACGGCCATGAGCCGGTTCAGGGCGAACTTGCGCCATTTGATGGCAACAGCGTTCCGTTTCCTTACCTGTACCGGGAATCCAGCCATGACCACGCACACACGGCCCACGCCACGCCATCGTCTGACCCTTGCCATCGCTCTGGCCCTTTGTACCAGTGTTGCCGGTGCCACCACGATCATCTCGTTCCAGACACCCGCCGCGCCGGATCAGGAACCGGCGATGACGGCCACGACCCCGACCCAACCCTGGGCCGCCATGCTCGTGGATGGACAGGTGCAGGTCGCGCCGATCCTGCAAATCGAGCAGGACGATACCGCCCCGCTGGCCCGCGCCAGTGCTCCGTTGCCGGATTATGGACGGGCAGGGCAGACGCCTTCGGAAGGTATCGCAGGGCGCATTGAAATCCGTCTGCAACAAGGCCATTTTGATCCATTGACCGAAGCATCACCGGTGCTGCCGGCGCTGGCAGGCATGACCCGCAGCCAGGCCAATCATGATTACCGTCTGGTGCAGTTCATCGGCCCGATTCGTAGTCAATGGCAGGATGAACTGGCGGCCCGGGGCCTGGAAATCATCGATTACGTTCCGGATTTCGCCTATATCGTGCGCGGCACCCCGGCCCAGTTCGCCACGCTCGACGAACTGCCACACCTGCGCTGGAGCGGCGTCCTGCTGCCGGCCCATCGACTCGCGCAAACTCTTGTCCCGGCGGCCGTGCAGCCCATGGCCCATCAAACCGGTGAATATCTGGTGCGCGGATTCCGGGGCGAACCCACGGCCACACTCAAGCAGGCCATCACCGCTACCGGTGCCCGCATCCTCGAACAGGGCATGGACAGCGGTGGCGGCGTGATCAGTCGGATCAGCGCTTCCGAATCCGCGCTGCTGGACCTGGCTTCGATCCGGGCTGTGGCCTGGATCGAGCCGGCACCGCAATGGCGCTTGATGAACAATGTCGCGCGCAGCGACATGATCCTGATGAAGGACTACGTCGAACAGGTTCACGGCTACTACGGTGCCGGCCAGATCGCCGCCGTTATCGATACCGGCTTGAGCACCGGCAATGGCGCGAACGTGCATGGCGATTTTGCCGGACGCTTTCTGGCAGCCGCCGTCGGAGGCACCTGCAACCATGCCGCCGATGTCAATGGTCACGGCACCCATGTCGCCGGCTCGGTGCTGGGCAGTGGCGTGCGCAGTGGCAGCAACCCGAATACCGGCCAATATTCGGGAACCGGCGCCGGTATCGCCCCCCGGGCCGGGCTCGTGGTCTGGTCGGTGTGTGATGACTTCAGCCACCTGCCCGATGTCAGCATTTATGCCGATCTTTGGCAGACGCTCTACAACTACAACGCGAAATTGCGTGTCAGCAACAATTCCTGGGGCAGCAGCAATCCTGACGATCACGGCAAGTACAACATCCTTTCCCGCGAGACCGACCGTTTTCTGCGCGACAAATCCGACATGATCGCGGTGTTTGCCGCCGGCAACGATGGCATCGATGCCGACTGGGACGGGGTCAACGACATGGTGACCTCATCACCACCGTCCACGTCCAAAAACGTGATCAGTGTCGGCATGGCGGAAAACTACCGGGCCTCGGGCGGCTTCAATCCGGGCGGACCCTGTGCCTATTGGGGCGAATGCTGGCCCGACAACTTCCCCATGCTGCCCATCGCCGGAGACCGCATTTCCGACAACCCCTATGGCATGTCGGCCATCTCCGGACGCGGCCCGACCCTCAGTGGTCGGCTCAAGCCGGATATCGTTGCGCCCGGCTCCAATATCCTTTCCACCCGTTCCGAAATGGCCCCGGCCGATGCCGGCTGGGGCGCGCCCTACAATGCCTATTACCTGTTCATGGGCGGCACCAGCATGGCCTCGCCGCTGGTGGCTGGTGGGGCCGTGATCATACGTGAGTTCTTCACCCGGGCCGTGAATTACCCGAACCCCAGCAGTGCCCTGGTCAAGGCGACCTTGATCAACCAGGCCGTGGACATGAGCCCGGGCCAGTATGGGACCGGGCCGCAACAGGAAATATGGCGCCGACCTGACATCAACCAGGGCTGGGGCCGCATGAACCTGGCTTACGCCACGACCTTCGAGCAGGTCCGCCAGCCCATTTATTACGATTATTACCCGGGCTTGACCACCAACCAGACAAACACATCGACCGTACGAGTGCGGGCCGGCGGATCGCGACTGCGCGTCACCCTGGTCTGGACCGATGCCCCTGGCCTGGAGGCAACCCACGGTGCCCTGGTGAATGATCTTGATCTTGAAGTCGTTGCCCCCAACGGCGCCGTGTACCGGGGCTTTTCCGGCAACACCGCAGTTTCAGTGGACCACGGCAACAACGTCGAGGAAGTGGACATCGCCAACGCCATGGCCGGGAGCTGGACCCTGCGCGTACGCGGCTACAACGTCCCCAGCGGCCCGCAACCCTACGCCATGGTGGCCATGGGCGATTTCGTCAATCCGGCGATTTTCAGCAACGGCTTTGAATAATCGTTCGCTGTGGATGCCGGCGGCTCGACACGTCATCGACCGAGTCGTCGGCACCGGCGCCGCAGGCGGCCCGTTCACCCATGATCCCGGCATATTCGGTATGCTGGAACCCCGACGTGGAGAACCATCATGCGTGCCAACACCCTGATACTTCTCGCCCTGTTCGCCGGCACCGCCGCCATGGCGCAACAGCCCGCGCCAGCTCCCGAACAAACCCCCAGCGAAACCCGCGCCCCGGATCCCCTGCCGGACAAAATCCGGGCCGAAGACGATCCTTCCAGCATGCCGGCGGTCACCATCCGCAAGCAGGACAATGGTGATGTCGTGCAGGAATACCGCCTCAACGGCCAGCTCTACATGGTCAAGGTCACCCCGCCCAACGGCATCCCCTACACCCTGATGGACACCAACGGCGACGGCAAACTGGATTCCAGCGACGCCCAGGGCCCGATCGGACCGGTGTACTACACCCTGTATCGCTGGAACTGAAACAAACGGGTTTATCTTCCCCGCCAGACAGGCTAAACTGCGCGCCCTTCATTGTGCATGTGCCTTCTCGCACAGTACAATACGCAGTTCTGGCTATGTAGCTCAGCCGGTTAGAGCACAGCACTCATAATGCTGGGGTCGGTGGTTCGAGTCCACCCATAGCCACCACATCCAACCCCGTGATCTCACGGG
>CAYRJS010000039.1:0-14560 GCA_964424535.1 uncultured Aquimonas sp. | reverse complement strand
CGTGTCCCCGAGCTTTATAAATGACGAACCGTGAGCGCGATAAATGGGAAACAAAGTCGAACACGGACGAACAACGATAAACAGGAATTGCAACTTTATTGCGGCTGGCGCAATCGTCTAGCGTCGCGGCGCTGCGCGCTGGGTCAAGGCTCTGTTGCTCGGCGCAGGTAGCCCTGCGCGGCGGCGATGATGGTGGCCTGGTCGTCCGTGGAGAGACCGAGGAAGGGGCGGGCGGGCACGCCGGGGTGGTTGATCTTGCGCCGGGTGATGCTGCCGACTTCCTTGCCCTTGTTCTTGCCGCCGGCCAAGCTCATGCGGGGACCGAAGGATAGCGCCTTGCCCTTCTTCGGCAAGATTACGTAGGGGTCAGAACCGAACTGGTGGACGGCGGCGTATTCGCTCGGGCCTGCGATGATCTGGACGTAGTCTGATCCGGCTTCATAACGAATGCTGTTGAGCAGGTCGCCCCGCTCGATCAAGGGCTTGTTCGTGCGCTTGGTCAGCTTCGTCAGGGCCGAAAGATCGACCCAGGGCGTGCCATCCGGTGCGGGACCGCCTGTGCTGATGCGCTGGCGCGTGCTTTGTTCGAGCTCACTGCCGATCTCGTTGAACAACGGCTCTAGGTTGCGCCCGGCGTCGATCAGCCGCTGGAACAGCGCCTCGGCATGGGCCGAATCCCATTCAATCTTGAAGTACGCGCCTGCCATGTCTATAGTTTCCAGTACGGGTAAGGCCCCTCGTGCGCCTTACGGCGCAGCGAACGCTGCAAGTCGTGCCCGGTCTGGCCCAGCAGCCGATAGACCGCAGCATTGAGACGCGGGAAGGTGCTGGCCGCTCGTAGTCTTCATTCTCACGGTCTTCCCCAAACCAAATAGCCCCGCCGCATTTTGTTGGCGCAGGCAAGATTGCCGTGAAAGAAATTGAAACCTATCCACGAATTGACGGTCGCACCGGTCTTGCCTATCCTTGGCGACGGAGGATCAGCGGCCCGCGTGCGGGCAAAGAGCCGCGATCCGGCGCACGAATGCCGCACAGTCGCGCGTCCTTTCTCCAGGCTCACAAGCCATCTCCTCTCGACCAGATCAGCTTGCCACGCCGTTGGCTGCGGCCATACCGCTTTTCGCCTGGCACAAACGTCCAGCCTTCCAGCACGCCATTGCGGGCACTGATGGCCACAACCTGATGCGTCTTCTTGTCGCCCGTGACGAACGCCCGCAACAGGCGCAGGCGCAACACCACTGCGCCTGTGCCTTTGTGCTGCTCAAAGCTCAACCACGCCTCTTGCGGATCGCTCAATACGGCATCCAACAGTTCGATATGTGCAGCCCGCTGCGGGTCAACATGCCCGGCAAAGGTTTTGGCATCCAGCAGAATCGGCAGCGTGCCGCCGCCGCGCGCCGGCAGTGAATACACCTTTTGCTCCCCACCGATGACGCGCTCCACGATGCCGTGTAATTCTTCCGGGCTGTACGCACGAGAACCCAGCGCCACCGGCATCGCATCAAGCGGCAGCTCGGCAGGCAGGCCATAACTGGCCGCATCGCCTGGCGTCATCGCTTCCCAGGCGTCGCCCTTTTTTGCCCGCCACTCGTCCATCGCTTTTTCGGCAACCGGCTTTCCCCACGCCGCTTCCCCCACGTTGTACGCCCACTCCGGCGGCGGATCGCCCTTACCCGGTGGCGGGGCGCTATCCGGGCCATCCTTGCCCATGTTCCGCAGCATGCGCTCGCTTACGGGGCGTACGTCACAGCGGCAGTTCCAGCCGTTGGGCGGGTAGTGGGTCTGCCACCATGGATCATCCCAACGCAGCACCAGGCCATCCCAGCCAACATGCTCCTCGCGCGGGTTGGTGATGCTGTTGTGGCGGTACTGCCAATACGGCATGTGCGCCAGAGTGTCCGGGTCGGTCATCTGCTGATAGCGGCCCGCAGCGTGTGCCGTAGAAAGGTTGGTTTGCCAGATCGTGCGAGCGCGCCAGTCGCGGCCAGCCTCGGTTTCCTCGCCGGTCCAGCCGGTCCAGCCGTGACGCGCAACGATGTCCTCGAAGTCCGCCTTGAAGCTGTCGTAGCTGCCGCCGTGAACGATGGCATCTTCAACGGCGCGGCGCAGGTCGGTCAGCAGGGCGTCGCGGGTAGCGCCAGCCACGACAAAGGCGCGTGCGTGCTGGCCTTGCCACAGGTCATCCCAGCGTGCGGTCGGCAAATTGACCTTCTGCATGAAGAACTCGGCGGCAGGCTGCCAACCACGATTGAGGACGCCGCCGCCTGCCTGCTCGACATTGAGGGCCAGTGCGCCATCTTCACCACCCGCGCTGGAAGCCACCCAATCACGCACCTGTGCGCGCCCGGCCAGCTCCATTACCGCCAGAGCCTGCGCCAGATGCCGCGCCAGTGAGGTCACAGACAGTGCGGCATAGCGATCGAGCAAGCCATCCCGTGCAGTCTCCAACGAACCAGCCGATTCGATGCCGGCGCGCAATTCATCCACCCACGCACCGATCAGTGGCGATGCCAGACGTGACAGTGCATCAACGCCCACAGTCACTGCGTCGCCATCAGCGTATGCGGTAATGGGCATGGGTGCTGGCCTTGGTATAGGTGCCGCCTCTGCATTCAATGCTCGGTTGAAGGCTGGTTGCGTTGGCATTAAAGGCGGCCTGAGCACATCCGAATCCGCGTCCGGGTCTGGCAGGCCCAGCTTGTCACGGATCACTGATTGCTCCACCGATAGGCCGAATGGCACCAGCTTTTGCAGGGCATCCACCAGGGCCGAGGTGTTGTCCGGCTTGGGCACCACCACGGTGAGGTGTGGGGCGTCACCCGGACCGAAGTTGAGCGCGCAGAAAGGCTCCACCAATTGGCGCTGCAGGGTGTTGGATAGTGCCCGTGCATCGGCGGTCATGATGTCCAGGCGCACGGTCTGATGCACCTGTGCCTGGCTCAGGGAGGCGCCATCGTCGGCGGTCATGGTCTGGCCGAGCACGCCCTTGGAAATCTGTTTGTCCCAGAACGCCGCGAGCTTGTCGAAGAACTCGCCCGCGCCGGCCACGCTGGCGGCCTGCTCAAACTGGATGCGCACGCTCTCGGGCATCACCGCGGCCGCATCGCTGCCCAGGTTGGCCACCGCCGCCATCAACTTGCCGATGTCGTCCTTGGTGGCGTTGGGGCCGTACTGACCCACGCGCATGGGCAGGCCGTAGATGTCGGCAAACGCCATCCAGTCGCGCCACGTCCACGCCTTGCACATGTAGGCCGGCGCTGCCAGGCGCGCCAGTCCGCCGCGGATCGGCAGGCCCGAGCGGATGCGTGGCCGGTGTACCACGAACTTGAAGGCTGGCAGTGGCAATCCGTTGGCCGGGTCTGTTTCATCCAACAATCGCAGCTCGCGCCCGGTGTCCTGGTCGAACCGGAAGAATCGCGGATCACGCTCTTCGAAGCCGGGCCACCACTCACGGCCCGAGCGGTCCCAGACAATCTCCGAGACGGCGTAGCCCTTGCCCAGTGCATCCACCAGGTGCGCCGCCATCTCGCCGAACTCGGCCGACCCCGCCAACGCGCGCACCGCGTCCGCGCGGCGCACGTCCTCAGCCGAATCAGTGACCGCCTCCACCCGCACATCCAGACCCACCAGCGACAGCTTGCGCGTACCCAGCACGCTGGCGTAGTGCATGTCGCGCTCTTCCATCTCCTCGGCCAACGTGAGGTACTCGTAAGCGTCACCCTGGGCAGCGTTTTCGAGGATGTTGGCCAGGCGTTGCGGAGTCAGATGGCTCGCCACTGTGCTGTGCCACACCTGGCGAATACCGGTGAGCGAGGGCGCAGCGATTTCCTCGCTCAATACGTCCAGCTCGATGGGGCGGCCGTCGGGGCCGAGAATGCGTGAAATGGCCATCACCAGACTCCCTTGCTATTGCGCCAGCCCGCACCGCGCACGATGGCGCGTGGCAGTTCGTTGCCCGTGGACTGCACGCGGTGATAATCAATGCGCCCGTCGCCGCCATCGGCAGCAGACAGCGCCAGAAAGCAGGCCCAGGCGCGGTCCGCGTGGCCTGCGCTGTCGCTCTCGGCCACAAAGCGCGGCGTACCGGTCGGCCCGGTGGTTTTCTTGAGCTTGTGCAGGTCCGCGCGCACCTCCGGCGATGCGGGAATGCGGATGCGCCGATCCTCGAACGCCTCCTTGCCCAGCGTCGCCAACCTCAGCTTGTTGGGGCCAGTGAACAGCACGCCCTCCACCCGGCTGCTGCCGTGGCGGCGCTGCGCGTCCTCGACGGGCTTTTCGCCCATGCCGGTCTGGTCCATGCAGGCGCGCAGCACCGGGTATCGCGTGAACACGTCATCGAGCAGCGCATCCTGCTCGGCGAAGGTGATGCGCCGGCGCGCGATCACCTCTCGCGTCCAGCGCACGTCGCCCACCTGTTCCACCACCCAGATCACGAACAGGTCGCGCCGCGTGGCACTGTCCACACCCACAAAGCACGGTCCGCCCGCGTACAGTTCGGGCCGCCCTGCCAGCTCGTCCTCGCAGCCGTCGATCAGCCCGTAGTCCAGCCACGCGCTGGCCTCGTCCAGCCATTCCAGCTCGAACTCCTGCCGCCACAGGTCCTCGTCACCCGCGCCCTGGCGCAGCTCGTCGATATCGCGCGGCAGCCCGTCCGCCACCGCCTGGTGAATCGTCGTCGTGTGCCGGCTCCAACCATCGTCCTGGCCGGTCATCAGCTCGTAGAACTTGTTGCCCTTGCCGTTGGGTGTTGAGATCACCCGCAGTTTCAGGCCCGGCTTGGAGATCACCGGGAACAGTGCCTTCCAGATCGCCCGGCTGTCCTGGTGAAAGGCGAACTCATCCAGCAGCACGCTGGCCGAGAAACCGCGCGCCGTATCCGGATTCGCCGGCAGCGCGGTGATGCGCGAACCGCCCGGCAGTTCCACCTCCAGCGCCCGGGTGGTCGCGTCGAAGTCGTACTCCAGCTCCTTGAAGCCCGCCTGCAACGCGCGCAGGTGCAGCTTCACGCCCTCGTTCATCGCCTCGCGCGCCTGGCGCTCGCCGCGCGAGAGGATCACCCAGCGCCGCCGCTGCCCCGTCGCCTCAGCGCGGATGCAGTCAAGCACCAGCTCCAACGTGCTGGTGAAGGTCTTGCCGCACTGGCGCGCCATCATTCCGATCTTGAAGCGAGCGTCATCCTCGATCCATCGCTTCTGGTACGGATATAGCGTCAGCGCAGGACCGCTCACAAGTCGTACGCCGCCTTGATGACGATCGCCAGCGCCGCCGGATCAATCGCCCCGCTGCGCCCCAGTGCCTCCAGCTTCTCGCGCTGCTCGCGCAGCGCCTGCTCGCGCCCTTCCTGCGCTGCGATGCGCCGTTCGTCGGTTGTCAGCCGGCTGGTCTTGGCTGCCCGGCTGGCCGCCAGCGCCAGTGCGCCGATACGGCCCAGGTCAACTTCATCGGCTTCCTGTTCTTCCAGCGCCGCGAAGGTGACTGCCGCGGTGACGGCGTGCGCCATCAGGGCGCCGGCCTTTTCGCCCACGCCCTCGCCCAGGCCGCCGACCAGTCGGTCGGACACGGCATTGATGCGCTGCATCCGTTCGGCCAACTCGCGCTCGCCGCGCACGTAGTTATGCAGTGAGCCCAGGCGAATATCCGCCTCCGGAAAGCGCTCGGCGATCAACTCCACCATCTCGCGCAGCGTATGTGAGCCTTCGCGGATCATCGCGTTGACGAACTCGCGCTGCTCGCGCGGCAGACGATGTACCTTGGTCCGGCCGGCCCGGGCGCTCATCTCAACGCTCCACCACGGTTACACCGTCCACGCGCACATGGCCCTCCACCGCATCCGCACCGTGCGGGGTCAGTGTGGCGATGTACTGCTCGGTACCGGGCGTCATCACCGGTTCCAGCCGTACCAGGTTGCGGTCGGCCAGCCAATGCAGTTGCGTGGTCACCTCGGTGTGATCGCATGGCCCCACCTGGCGCAGCCACATCATCAGCGTCAGGCTGCTCATGCTATGCGAACGCGCATCGAACAGTCGTTGCAAAAGGAACAAGCGCCGGTCGGCGGCCAGGCGTTCGTTGAAACTTTCGCTCATGGGTTTCTCTCCATCAAATAGTTCTGGATCGTGCGCAAGCTGCTTTGTGCCAGACGCTGGTTCTCAGCCATGCCCGACAACTGCCGACCCTGCTCGGTGAGCTGAGCCTTGATCTGCTGCACATCACCCAAACGCTCCTCGAGCACCGCCACACGGCGATCGATATGCTCAATCCGGGAATGCCGCGCATCGTGTTGCCACATCACCCGCAAAATCAGGCCCGTGTTCATCAGCACCCCGATAGCCGCCAATGCCGCCACGGCCGTCATCCAGTCAACCATCGCCATCAACATCCCTCCTCAACCAAGGGTGTGGGCGTGATGCAACTGGCGTCGTGCAAGCCTTCGGTTGCCAGGGCCTCGCACCAGGCTTTCCATGCCGCGCGCTCATGGATCGACTGGGCTTGTATCAATCGCGCCATCTGACACCGACACCGGTGATACATCTGCGCCGCTGCCAGGTAGTTGCCCAGCAAGGCCGGCAGGCTGTCGTCGGTCAATATCGGCAACGTTCTCGGGCAGGGTTCCCGCAACTGTGCCGGCATTGGAGGGGGTGGCATCGGGGGTAAGGTCGGCACTGCTGGCGGCCGCGTTCCATGCGTGCACGCCATCAGCGCCAATGCGGCAATCGCCCCACTCAGGGTGTTTTTCCACCAGGTTTGCAAGTGTGCGTTGATGCGCCGCACTTGCGGCTTCGATACGGGCCAGGTCATGGGCCAATCCCTCGGCAGTGCTGGCCAGTCGCACTTGCGCCTGGCGATAATCCTGCACGTCCGCCAGCATGCGCTGACGCAACGAATCCACGGCGGCGCGCAATTGGCCAACCTGCTGCTCCAGCCTGTTTCGCTGAACTTCCGCTTCGTGACCGGCGCGCAACTGTGCGCCTAACCAGATGCCCGCCGCCAACAAGCCCACAATGCCGGTCACGGCCAGGCTCACCAATCCACCCGATGGCAATGCCAGTGTCCACTTCACGGCTCCGCCTCGCATACCGGCGTGCCCGACCAGCCTGCAACTGCATAGGCTGGTTCCAGCACCAGCAAGATACGGCTCACGTAGCCACGGTTTTCACGGATCGCCCAGCCGGCCCGCCCACTGTGTTCAGCCACCTGGCCAAACCACACCGCAGCATCTGCTCCTGCCGCTCGCGTCAAACGCTGATCGCGTCGCAACCATCCTTCACCGCCGTTGTAAGCAGATAGCCCGAACGCCCAGGTGTCGCAGTCGGTTGCACCCGGATTGCGCTGCGTCAGCCAATGGTCGTAAATCACCATCGCGCGCACCGCTTGTGCCGGGTCCCACGGATCAAAACCCGCCAGCTTTTCCGGGAACTTCTGGGCGATCCATGCCGCTGTGGGCGGGGTGAACTGGGCCATGCCATGCGCGTATTTGCTGGCCGCTGTCGGGTTCCACAATGACTCCGCATGAATCTGCGCAGCGATACGTGCCGTAGGGGCCTGGATGCCCCAGACATCAGCGGCTTCGCGCTCCACCATCATCCGGTAAAGAGGCGGCACATCCGGCAAGCGAATCGTGCCGGGGTCTGCCGCGCTCGAGCGACCACTCCAGGTCAGCGCCAGCAGAAACAGCACCAATGCCAGCGCTGCCATCAAAGGCCGACACCAATAACAGCCCACACGGCGACCGCTCATGGCGCAAACGCGGCCGCCACGATGGCGGCTGCCATCAGCGTTACGCGCCTTGTGTACGCCATGGCCCGCTCGATGCCTTCCAGCTCATCTGCGCGCGGATCATCCCAGGTGCGAAACAAGGCCACGCCAATCAGAGCCGAAGCGATGATCTTGGCACCCAGCCACGTACCCACCAGCAGCTTGGCCGGATTCACCAGCGCCACCACGCCTGTCAGCACGCCGGCCAGCATCACCCAGCCGATCCGCTCACGGTTCGCCCGCAGCCAGAAAAACAACAGATTGATTCGATCACCCAGATCCATCGCGCGCTCCATAAAGAGTGCCCGGCGGCGCAAAGCCGCCGGGCGGGACGTGCAGCGATAAGGGGAGGTACGCCACACGCAGGCCCAGCCTACGCGCGCGCGTGGATCAAGCCGGGCGAAAGGTTTCGCCGGTCACTTGGCTTCGAAAAGATCAGGCTGCATCAGCCGTTGCTGGATCGCGGCCTGCTCGGCCACGATCTGCTGCAACCGGCGTTCGGTGCCAATGTGATACTTGGCCATCAGCTCGGCGTAGTTGTTGCCCCGCCATTCCAGAAAGATGCGGCGATTGCGGGCTGCATGGCGCAGCTTCTCGCCGATCGGAAGATAGACATTGCCACCACCCTTCGCCAAGGCAAGTGCCAATGTGCAGCGTTCTGCCAAGCGCGTTGCACGCTCGATATCCACACCCTCGCGAACCAATGTTGCGGTCATCGTGTCCACATACAACGCCAGCGTTTTTGGCCACTCCGCATCCTGCGGCAACGCATTGCGCTCCGGCGGCTCATCAGGTGTCAATACCAGCGTCTCGTCGTTCATCACGCACCCCTGCCGGTCGTGACCTTGTTGCGGATTTTTTCCACGTAGGCGTCGGCTTCCGCTTGCGTCATTCCCCCGAATTCCATCTGCTGCCTCGTCCAGCTCAGCGCGACTGACACGGGATCATCGACGAGTCGTGTCTCAGCACTTGAGACGCGCCGACCTGCGCGGGCGTTGGCCTCGTGTTGGCGTTCGGCCTGGGCGTCGGCCTGGTCAGCCAGGCCGAAGACGATGGCGCGCAAGTAGTGATGATTCTTGAGTGGGCCATTGGGCGGCTGGCTGATCATCTGCTCCATGCCCGCGGCCCACATCGTTGGCGAAGCCGGCCGGCGCACGCCTACGCGCTCGTCGCGGCACACTTCGCCGGCTTCAACCAAGGCCACCAGGCCATCAATCAACGCCACTGCCCGGCGCAACTGCACCCCGCGTTTGCCGTTTGCAAACAGGCGCAGATATGGGCCGATCAACTTGCCGATGGTTGCATCCAACGCGGCCACGCGAGCGATGGCACGACGCGCTTCCGGATCGACGAGGAAAGCCTCGATCTCACCGGAGAAACCGCAGCTCGGGCAGCAGCCGGGAAGCATCAGCCCGACTCCCCGCCCTGCGCCGTCAGCGCATTCACCGCCTTCTCGAACAAAAGCCTCTCACTGAGCGACTTGTACACCCGCGCCAACTCCAGCCGATCCGAGCGCACGCCGTGCAACACAACGTCCACGTCCAGTCCCAGCGCCTTGCACAGCTCGCCGATCCGCTGGCGGTGGAACTCCGCATCCAGCGCCGCGATCACGCCCGCGAGCTGCTGGCGTGTCTTGAGCCAGGTGCAGCGCTCGATCTTGTACATGTGCTGCGCCAGCCGGTCTGCATAACCCCACGGCAACTGCATCGCCGTGAGCAGCTGCTCGATGCGCGTCAGCATCGGCCGCACATCCATGTTGCGGGGCTTGCCGCGTTGGCGCTTGAGCGGCGGCAACGCGCCCAGGCGCTTCATTTCCGCAATCACGGCTGCGCGCCCGGCATCGTCCAGATCGCCTGCACTGCGCTTGCCGGTAATGCGCTCGATCAGATCCCGGCGGGTACCTTCGTCCAGATTGAGTTGCTTGGCACCGGCATGGATGGCGGCCAGGTCGCGCCGGCGCTTGTCGCTGTTGATGACTACCTGTGTGCGGGCCATGTCAGTGCGCCTTTGCATCGCGTTCGATGCGCTTGTGCTGACCATTCGGCCACAGCAAACGGAAACTTACGCGCTCTGGCAACACCGCGAACAGCTCGCGCGCCGCCTTGAGCACTGCCACCGTTGCCTCTGGGGTGTTATCCAGCGTGCACACATTGCGCCAGCTGCCCTGTTCGTTGATCTGCAGCTTCATCTGGTCGCTCACGACACCACCTCCTCGATCTTGTCGTCTCCGATCAGGGCGTCGATGAACTTGTCCAGGGCATCGTCGGCGGTCTTGATGATCACCACGTCGGTGTCGTCGGTGACGGTGATGCCCAGTCGGCGCAGGTCGCGTGCGGGCAGATCCTGCAGGCGCGATGCAATGGGCTTTTCTGTTGAGCGGATCAGGCCTTCGGCTTCCTCACCCAGCAGCTTGCGCAGGGCGTCAACCAGGGCGCGGTCGTCGTCCCACACGAGCTTGCCGCGTTGCTTCATCCAGCCCAGGCGCACGCCGTGCAGGGTACGGGTCTTGGGCTTTTCGAACAGTTCGGGATTGGCTTCCACCAGGGCGTGCAGCTCGTCGTAAGCATCACGCGCGCGGGCCAGTGCGTTGCGCACGCCGGTCAACAGACGGCGCTTGATTGCGTCCTGCTCGTCGCGGATGCGGCCTACACGATCCGCCAGGTCAGCGCGGGCTGCGGCCAGGGCCTTGGCCTTGATTTCGATGTCGTCGATGGTGCTCATTGGTCGATCTCCATGGCAGAGCGGTGAATGTCGTGGGCGATGTCGCCGAACTTTTCCGCCACACAAGGCGGCAAGTCGTCATCGCGGGTGGGTGTGGGTGTGCGGACCGCAAGCCAGGCCCTGCGCCAGATCAGCGCGGTGGATTCCGGCACGCCAAAGCGCTCCTGGATAGCCACCCCGCTGGGCACTCGATTGCCGTGGCCGGCCAGCCACAAGGTGGCCTGCATCAGCCTGCGGATGTTGCGGCCCCTGTCGCCTATCCGATGCGCGCTCATGCCCGCGCTTCCCGTGGTGCGTGCAGCGTGCTGGTTTCCCACTCAACCTGGGCGCCGTGACACACGGTCACGTACACCGTGCGGGTGACGCCGCGCTCGGTAATGCGCCGGCGTAGCGCGCCATGAAGCCAACAATGTGCCGGCGGTGGGTCAATGCGCACTAGCGGCCTGCGCCCGTACACCAGCACTTCGCGGACTGAGCAGCCCATGTCATCCAGGTGGAACGCCGCGCTGATGGCGGATTTAAGCCCGTCTACCATCAGCGCATTGCCCAGGGCGAGCGTGGTCTTGCCGGTCAGTTCGGTGCTCATGCCACACCTCCCGCCACGACGTCCCGCGTCACCTTCGGTGCGCCCAGGCTGGCCGCTGCGTTCATCGCGGCCGCCAGGGCGTTGTGCACGGCCAACGGATACAGCAGTGAGCCGCCGCGCTGCTGGCGTCCGGTTGGGGTCAGGCGTGCGCGCAATGCTTCCAGCCCGCCTTCGTCGATCACATCAACCAGGCTTGCGCCGACCCGGGCAAAGCGATGGCGCAGGTAATCGCCCAGGTGTTGATCCAGCGGCGGCAAAGTCACGATCTCGGCGCGCTGGGCTACCTCGCGCACCTGCGGGTTACGTTCGTCCAGCTTCATGGCCAGCTCCGGTTGGCCGATCAGCACGATGGCCAGCAGCGGGCGCATGCCGTCTTTCAGCTCCAGATACCGCTTGAGGTGCTTCAGGGTTGGGATCGGCAGGCAGTGCGCCTCCTCGATGATCAGCACATGCCGCATGCCACTACGCGCTGAATCGCGCAGCGCCTCGTGCAGTTGTCGAAAGCGCGCCTGTGGGCTGGATTTGAGCCGTGCCATCGGCGCCACCGCGTGCAGGATGCACTCGGCGATGTGATGGCTGCGCAAGGTCTTGCCGACGCTGTCGCGCTCTTCCATGGCCAGTACGTAGGGCTGGGCCACCACCACGGCCGGCTCGTCACGTGTCAGCCGTTCCATCAGCTCTTCGCGCAGGGTGGTCTTGCCGCTGCCGCTCTCGCCCACCACCGCGAGAAACCCGCCGTGGCGCACCGTGCTCCACATCGATTCGCGCACGTAGCGCACATCCGGGCTGGTCAAAAACACATCAGCCTGCTCGCGGCACTCGGTGAAAGGATCACGCGCCAGGCCAAAGTGCTGCCGGGTCGCGTGCGTCAGTGATTGCTTGCGTAGTAACATAACCAAGTCCTTTTCATCAGGTTGTTGGGACACCGGCCCCCGAGCGTTGGTGCGCTTGGGGGCTTTCTTTTGGGCATCGGTGATGCCGTGTTGGGTCAGGAAGGCGGCGATGCGCTCGGCAACGTCGGGCCTCGGCACGAGGCCGTGATTGACGATGAGCGAGGCCCACGGGCGCGACACACCCGCCGCCTCCGCCATCGCCTTGATCGTGATGTTGCGCTCGGCCAACCGCGCCTTCAGGTCCTTGGGCAACGCGCTCATGCCACACCTCCGCCGACCGCCCGCAACCCACCGCGCAACAGCACTACGGCGCAGGCGTCCAGGTCTTCCTCGGGTACGCCCTCGGGCCACTGCGCGACCATGCGGGCGTATTGATCCGCGCCCCAGGTGCCGCCGCGTTCTTCCACCCGGCGCTTGAGGCCGCGCGCCATCTCGGCGTGGGTGAGCGGGGTGGGTATGTATTGCGGGCGGATGGTGGGGATGGCTGGCTCAGGATCGATGAGAGCGGGCGCTTCCACTGTGCTGACTTTTGCCGGTCGCGGTAATGCCGTCGGCACCTTGGCCTCGCGCCAGGGCTTGGCCGGGTCGATGGCGTCGTCAAAGGCGCGGCGCTTGGCTTTGCGCGCGGCAATGGCCTCGGCGTCGGTCTGCACGCCCATCGCCAGGCGTTCCATTTCTTTGCGCACCGCATCCACCGGGGTTTCCGGCGGGGTCTTGAAGTCCACCCCGATGGTGGCCGCACCCATCTCGAAACCGAACGCGCCGAACTCCACGCGAGGGGCCAGATAATGTGCCGGCCGACCGTCCTCGCCCGTGGTCAATACCCGCAAGGTGGATGGGTCCAGGGCGTTGATCACCACCTCCAGCGTGCTGTCATTGCGCACGCCCGGCAGGCCGGATACATCCCACAGCTTGCCATCATGCTTGATGCGGTAATCGCGCACCTTGCGTGTCACCGGGGCCGTGGTGGCCAGGGCACGCAGCACTTCCACTGGTGGCGCCAACACACGGTCGGTGATGCTCAAATATGCAGACTGCCGTGTGGTTCCGGTGCGGCTGTGGATCGCCGTGGCGTTGTACGCCCGGCCCCATTGCGCTGCCAGGGTGTTGATTTCGGGCAGACAGGAAATCGGCTTTTGCAGTTTCAAAGCCGCTTCGAAGTGGGTTTCCACGATGTATTGCGCGTTTTCCACCTGGCCTTTCGCCCGCGCGTTGCCCACCTCATTGATGATCAGCTCAATGCCCAGGGCATCCAGAAAGCTGCGCGTGGTACTGGCCGTCATCGCGCTACCCGGGTCTGTCATCAGGTATTTCGGGATCCCGTGCATCACGCTGTCGGGTCGCTCGGTCATCACGTAGATCAACGTGGCCAACACGTTGGCGGCTGATTCGGCACCGGGGACGTAGAACGTCTCGATATAACCTGAAGCGTGATCAGTCACCACGTAACGCCACAGACGGCGATCATTGATGCGGGCGAAGTTGCCGGGCTTGCCCCGGTAGTACACGCGCTTGTCCATCACTTGCGCGCCATCGTCGGCCAGAAAGTATTGCCGACTTACCGAGGCATCGATCTGCCAGCACCAATTCGGTGCCGGGCTGGACAACCGCCCTGCGGGCGTGGGTACAGCCAGTTGACTCGGATGGCAGTGGTACAAGGTCATTGCCCGGCGGATGGCCGACAGACTCAACGGGGTGAGCTCGCCGGTGGTTTCATCCAGCCGTCCAGCCAGGATTTTGCCGCTAGCGCGCAAAGCGGCAACAGCCTCCTCCAGAGGCAGTTCGCCGGTACCGGTCAGGCGTCGGGTTTCTTCCACCGTCGCAGAAATCAATAGCGCCTCATCGCGAGTCAGTGCGGTGTTGCCAGCATCGGCCCGTCGCTTGCGGGGTCGGCTGGGACGCACTTGCCTGAGTCGCGTCAGCAGCGTGGGCACCGATATGCCCATGCGTCGCGCGGCCTCGTGGTAGATGGCCGTTTTGCCACCGTGCCCGGCCGCCTGTGCGGCGTGGGCCACGGTGGCCAACTCCTCATACATGGCGGGGGACAGGGCGGCCATGCTCACAGCCCCTGTTGCCAGTCCGGCGCGCCGTGGTCAGCCACAATCGGCAGACCAAAGGCATCTCGCAACCGGCGCAACTCGCTCATCAGCTCGCCAATGATTCCGCCCATGTATTGATCGAACTCATCGCCGGCGCCGTCTGGCCCGGCTTGCTCGATGGCGTATTCACGCAGCGCCCGGAAGCGCTCGTACAGGCTGTCTGCATCCTCGCCCTGGGCGCCGATGTCCATCCGCGTTTGCAGGGCTGTCATGTCCGTGTATTCGCGCAAGCCCAGCAGGGTTTCACTAGCCCCGGCTCGGCTGCGTTGGCCTTTGAGCTGACGTACCTGCTTTTGCAGAGCTTCCAGATCCCGTTCGCGCTTGGCGGCGCGGTCGTCCTTGGCTTGGATATCGGCGCGAGCGTCGCGCACGGCAGCGCGCAGTTCGTCGCGTGACATAATCGCGACATCGTCCACGTCCAGATCGCCAGTCACACCTTCGGTGGCTAGCTCGGAAAACTGGTCTTCAGGCAAAGAGAGCAGCTCGATCAGCTTGGATTGGGTACCGGC
>CAYRJS010000038.1:0-14566 GCA_964424535.1 uncultured Aquimonas sp. | reverse complement strand
CGGGCGATGAAGCGCTCGACCACGACGCGTTCATCGGGCGGGAGCTTGTCGATCTCGGCCTGCATCAACTGGCGGGCAGTTTCCCGGCGATCGACATGGGAATGGGGCTTGCCGTGGCTTGGAGTGGTGGTCATGACCGGATCATCCAGAGCGTGGGCTTATGCCTTCTTGTGGGCGAACAGTGCGTCCAGTTGTTGTTCGTAGGCGTGGTAACCGATGCGCTCGTACAGTTCCTCGCGGGTCTGCATCGTGTCGACCACGGCCTTCTGATGACCATCACGACGCACAGCGGTGTAGACGGCTTCGGCGGCCTTGTTCATGGCGCGGAAGGCCGACAGCGGGAACAACTGGATGGCCACGCCGACCGAGGCCAGTTCATCGCGCGAGAACAGCGGGGTCTTGCCGAATTCGGTGATATTGGCCAGCACCGGCACCTTCACCGTGTCGACAAAGCGGCGGTAGGTCGGCAGGTCATAGGCGGCTTCGGCAAAGATGCCGTCGGCACCGGCTTCCACGCAGGCGATGGCACGTTCGATGGCCGCGTCCACACCTTCGCTGGCGATGGCATCGGTACGGGCAATCAGGAAGAAATCGGAATCAGTCTTGGCATCGGCGGCAGCTTTGACCCGGTCCGCCATTTCCTGCTGGCTGACGATTTCCTTGCCGGGTCGATGACCGCAACGCTTGGCTCCGACCTGGTCCTCGATATGACAGCCGGCGGCCCCGGCCTTGATCAGGCTTTTGACGCTGCGGGCGATATTGAAGGCCGATGGTCCAAAGCCGGTGTCGATGTCCACCAGCAGAGGCAAATCACAGACGTCGGTGATGCGGCGCACGTCGATCAGCACGTCCTCGAGGGTGTTGATCCCGAGGTCGGGCATGCCGAGCGAACCGGCGGCGACGCCGCCACCGGACAGGTAGATTGCGCGGAAGCCGGCGCGTTGGGCCAGCAGTGCGTGGTTGGCGTTGATCGCACCGATCACCTGCAGCGGTGATTCGGCGGCCAGGGCGGCGCGGAAAGCGGAGCCGGCGGAAACGGGTCGGGTCATGAGCGAGTCCTTGCGATTGTGGCAGTGCACAACCGGGTACTGTGGCAGGCCCGCCCTGCCGGATCAATCCCCGCTGCCGGGTATCCGCCCGTCCGCCAAGTCCGTTACAGGCCGTAGTACATGGCGTATTCCAACGGATGGGTGGCGGCCCGGAAGCGGGTCACTTCGGCTGACTTGAGGGCGATGTAGGCATCGATCAGGTCGTCGTTGAAGACCCCGCCCAGTTTGAGAAATTCGCGATCCTGATCCAGCGCCTGCAAGGCCTGATCCAGCGACAGGGCTGCGGTCGGGATGTTCTTTTCTTCTTCCGGCGGCAAGTCGTACAAATCCTTGTCCGAGGGTGCGCCCGGATCAATCTTGTTGCGGATGCCGTCCAGGCCGGCCATCAGCAGGGCGGCAAAACTCAGGTAGCCGCTTTGCATCGGGTCGGGGAAACGGATTTCCACGCGCGCACCGCGAGGGCTGGAAACCCAGGGAATACGGCAGGACGCCGAGCGGTTGCGGGCCGAATAGGCGAGCAGGATGGGAGCCTCGAAGCCCGGCACCAGGCGCTTGTAGCTGTTGGTGGTGGCGTTGGTGAAGGCATTGATGGCACGGGCGTGGCGGAGGATGCCGCCGATGTACCACAGGCCCATCTGCGACAGGCCGCCGTAGCCTTCGCCGGCAAACAGGTTCTGTCCGTCCCGGGCCAGGGACTGGTGCACGTGCATGCCCGAACCGTTGTCGCCCACCAGGGGCTTGGGCATGAAGGTGGCGGTCTTGCCATTGCGATGGGCGACATTCCTGACCACGTACTTGAGCGCCATCAACTGGTCGGCCATATGCACCAGCGAGTTGAAACGCACGCCGATTTCACACTGGCCGGCGTTGGCGACTTCGTGGTGGTGTACTTCCACTTCGATGCCGATGGCTTCCAGGGTCTTGACCATCTCGGCGCGCAGATCATGCAGCGAATCGGCCGGGGGCAGTGGCAGGTAACCGCCCTTGACCGCAGGCCGGTGGCCGGAATTGCCCTGGGCATATTCGCGGGCCGAATTCCAGCTGGCTTCCTCGGATTCGATCTGGAAAAAGGTGTGGCCCATATCGTTGGCCCAGCGCACCGAATCGAAAATGAAGAACTCGGGTTCCGGTCCGAAAAAGGCCGTGTCGGCGATGCCGCTGGTTTTCAGATGGGTTTCGGCCCGGCGTGCGATGGAACGCGGGTCGCGGCTGTAAGCCTGCATCGTGGCCGGTTCCAGTACATCGCACACCAACACCAGGGTGGGATCGGCGGTGAAGGGATCGATAAAGGCCGTGGTCGGATCGGGCAACAAGACCATGTCCGATTCGTTGACCCCTTTCCATCCGGGGATGGAAGAACCATCGAACATGCGCCCATCCTCGAACAGGGCCGGCTCGACGATCCGGACCGGATAGGTGACATGGTGCTGGCGGCCGCACAGGTCGGCAAAGCGCAGGTCGACAAATTCAACGGCGTGGTCGGAAATGAGCTTTTCGATCAGGGCGAGCGACATGGGAGAGCTCCGGGGCAACGGCATGAGTCAAGACGTAAATGATGACTGATCGCGGGCCACACCAGAAGTACCACGACGGGCGTGATGCATACCGGTGTTGTCGTCCAGTCGGTTTCACATGGTGCGGGTCGAGGCCACGACGCGGTTGCGGCCGGTTTTTTTGGCTTGGTAAAGGGCCTGATCGGCGGCCTCGATCAATTGCGCCGGATCGCTGTCTTGACCGGGTTGATGCCAGGCGATGCCAATGCTGATGGTGACCGCAGGGCCGTTATCGACCTGGATTTGGGCCACGGCCTGGCGCAGACGTTCACCCAGTTCCCGGGCCTGAGTCGCCAAGCCACCGGGCAAGACCAGCAGGAACTCTTCCCCGCCGTAACGACCCAGGGTAGCCGCCGCAGGCAGTTGTGCCTGCATCAGCTCAGCCACCTGGCGCAAGACCTGATCGCCGACCGGATGGCCAAAGCGATCGTTGACCTGCTTGAAGTGGTCCACGTCCACGATCATCGCCGCCAGCGCGCTGTCTTCGGCCTGGGCCAGCGCCAGGGCGTCTTCCAGAGCCTCCAGCACATGTCGACGATTGGCCAGACCGGTGAGGGCATCGGTGTTGGCCTCGTGGGCCAGTTCGTCGGCTTCGCGGGCCAACATGGAGTTGGCTCGCAGCAGGGCCCGGTGGCTGACCTTCAACTGCCGGTTGATGGCATCCAGGGTGCGTCCCAGGCGTCGACTGCGGGCAAAAGCCCAGGCCATGATCAGGGCGATGGCGGTCAGGGCCGAGATCAAGGCCAGGCCGATGGTGCGATCGGCGGCCTGGTTGGCCAGGCGCAATTGCTGGTTTTCGTTGGCTTGCTGCAACAGTTCGATCTGACGCTTGCTGTCGGCGGCCTGATGACGATATTCCAGCAGGGCGATGCGGCGACTGGCGTCGCGTCCGCTCAGGTCTTCCTGCATCGCCAGGGCTTTTTCGGCCAGACGCAGGGCCTCGTCCGTTTCTCCTTGCTGGCGCAATGGCGCGATCATGTAGCGATAGGCGGCAAGGGTTTGCGGGGTGTCATTGGCGGCCTCGTAAACCGGCAGGGCCTGCTTGAACAGGGTCAGGGCCTTGGCCGCATCACCGGCCTGCAGGGCTACTCGACCCAGAACGAAGGTGGCATCAGCCGAGCTGCGGGCCTGGGCCACTGATTGGCTCAACTGCAAGGCGGTTTCCAGCGTGGTGCGGGCCTCATCCAGGCGTCCGAGTCCGAGCAGGGCACGGCCCCGCTCCAGCAGGCTGAAGATCATCCCCGGAGTGCTGGGAAAGCGTTCAGCCAGTTGCTGGGATTGATGTGCATAAGCCAGGCCGGCTTCGTATTGCTCGCTGTCGTTGGCCAGCCGTGCCAGACTTCCCAGCAAAGGCGCAGCCCGCATCGGATCGGGCAGCTTGCGCGCTTCGGCCAGGCCGCGTTCGAGGTATTGGCGGGCCTGCGGGTAGTCGTTCAAGCCGTGATAGAGCAAACCCAGGTATTGCAGGGTGCGTTCGATCTCGATGTTGGCCCCGGCCCGCTGCAGGGCCTGGGCTTCTTCCAGGGCTTCCAGAGCCTGGGCGTACTGGCCCTGATTGAGCAGGATCAGGCCTTGGTGGGTCAGGGCCTTGCCTTCGCCATTGCGATCATCGAGGCGCTGAAACTCGGCGATCACGTGGGTCAGCGCGACACGGGCCTGTTCCAGATGCCCGCGCCGACGCAACAGCAGTGCCAACTGCATGTCGGCATCGGCCACGATGCGCTCATTGCCGCGGCTTTGGCCGGCATCTTTGCGCTGGTGTTGCAGGGCGGTGAATTCTTCGTAATCACCACGTCGGAAAGCCAGATTGGCCAAACCCTGGCGGGCCGCATCCAGGGTGTCGGCGGCATCGGTTTGCGGGGGTTGCTCCAGGATCTGTCGCCACAACACGGCGGCGCCATCATCGTCGCCGTCCAGGCGCAGGGCTTCGGCCTGCTGGATGCGCGCATCGGTCGCCAGTGCGCCGACGCTCACGCCAAACAGCATGAAACATAGAAGGATGCTGCGGATCACTGTCAAGGTTCAGCCGTTACCCGACCATCAGGATCAAGGCGTTCCTTGATGCCACAGACGGGTCGGCGCGTCCAGTGGAAGTATCGGCTCTGGCAGCACATTGGAAAACGTAGCTTGCAGATTCTTGCAGGAACCTGGATTCAGATTCGGGGTCAGGCGTTTGCGCTGCTTGCTTCCGGTGTCGGCTCAGAGCCTGGGCCACGCCAGCGTTTGAGGTGGACCAGCAGGATCGAGATCGCGGCCGGGGTGACACCGGATACGCGCATGGCCTGGCCAATGGTTTCCGGGCGACTGGCGGACAGGCGGGCCCGCACCTCGTTGGACAGGCCGGAAACGGATTCGTAATGGAAGTCCACCGGAATCACGGCGGCTTCGTGCCGACGCTGGCGGGCGATTTCCTCGTTCTGTCGATCCAGATAACCGGCGTACTTGATCTGCACCTGGACCTGCCCGGCGATCCGGGTATCAGCGACAGCCGGGCCGAAACCGGGAACGGCAGTCAGGCGCTCATAGTCCAGCTCGGGTCGGCGCAGCAACTCCAGGGCCGAGGTATCGCGGCTGATGGCCACACCGGTGTGCTCTTCCAGAGCCTGGGCCAGAGCATGGCCAAGCGGTACGCGCAGATGTTCCAGGCGTGCCGTTTCCTGGGCGATGGCCTCGCGCTTGGCGTTGAACGCACGCCAGCGCCGCTCATCGACCAGACCCAGTTCGCGACCTTTTTCCGTCAGGCGCAGATCGGCGTTGTCTTCGCGCAGGTGCAGGCGGTATTCGGCGCGTGAGGTGAACATGCGATAGGGCTCGACCACGCCATTGGTGGTCAGGTCATCGATCAGCACCCCGATGTAGGCCTCGTCGCGGCGCGGGGTCCAGGGTTCCAGGCCACGGCTGGCGCGGGCGGCATTGAGACCGGCCACCAAGCCTTGCGCGGCGGCTTCTTCATAGCCGGTGGTGCCGTTGATCTGGCCGGCGAAGTACAAACCCGAAATGGTGCGGGTCTCCAGCGAGGACTTGAGGTTGCGTGGATCGAAATAGTCGTATTCGATAGCGTACCCAGGGCGGGTGATATGGGCGTGCTCGAAGCCGCGGATGCTGCGCACCAGCTCGATCTGCACATCAAAAGGCAGTGAAGTGGAGACCCCGTTGGGGTAGATCTCGGTGGTATTCAGGCCCTCGGGTTCGATAAAGACCTGGTGCGAGTCCTTTTCCGCAAAACGCACCACCTTGTCCTCGATCGACGGGCAATAGCGCACCCCGGTGCCCTCGATCACCCCGGTATACAGCGGCGAACGATCCAGGCCGGCGCGGATGATGGCGTGGGTGCGGGCATTGGTGCGGGTGATGGCGCAGCTCACCTGGCGCGGATGTTCGGCCAGACTGCCCAGATAGGAAAATACCGGCCGCGGTTCATCGCCGGGCTGGTCCTCGACCACGCTCCAGTCGATGCTGCGCCCGTCGATGCGCGGTGGCGTGCCGGTCTTCAGGCGACCGGTGCCAAACGGCATTTCCCGCAGACGCTGGGCCAGAGTCAGGGCCGGGGCATCACCGGCACGGCCACCGGCAAACTGGGTCTGGCCGATATGGATCTTGCCGGCGAGAAAGGTGCCCACGGTCAGCACCACGCACGGAGCATCAAAGCGCAGGCCCATCTGGGTGATGACCCCGATCACGCGATCACCCTGCAGGACCAGGTCATCGACCGGTTGCTGGAACAGGCTCAGACCGGTCTGATGCTCGACCGCCTGCCGGATCGCAGCCTTGTAGAGGTTGCGATCGGACTGGCAGCGGGTGGCACGCACGGCCGGGCCCTTGGAGGCATTGAGGGTGCGCCATTGGATGCCGGAGCGATCGGCGGCATGGGCCATGATGCCGCCCAGGGCATCGACTTCCTTGACCAGGTGGCCCTTGCCGATGCCACCGATGGCCGGGTTGCAGCTCATCTGGCCGATAGTTTCGATATTGTGGGTCAGCAACAGGGTGCGGGCGCCACTGCGGGCCGAGGCCAGGGCGGCTTCGGTGCCGGCATGACCTCCGCCGACGACGATCACGTCGAAGGATTCTGGACTCATCACGTCAGAAAATGACCTTGTGTCACCGATTTGTCACGAATCGGCAGTTGGAATGATTCCTGCAATAGACAAATTGCACCCGTGTCGGCAAGCACGTGGACAGGACAGCGGTACGCTGCAAGCTGCGCGACCCAGAGCCACCATGATGCCGATCGATTTGAACAGGGACGGTCAGCGCGACCCGGGGATGCCGCCGGCACCAGTTTACTGGTTCCGGCCCTATCGAGGGTATTCCCCCTGCGGGGATACCGGGCTTGCGTGACTGGGAATAGGTGCCGGTTGCGGAAGCCGGGAAAAAAAGTCGGCGCCCGACGGTCCGTATGGAACAGGGGGAATCCAGGAGGGACCATTGCCGGGCGCCGAGCAGTTGAAGTTTTCGGCGAATGTCACACGCTTGGTCGAAAATCGACGTATCGCGTCACCTTGCCGCGCATCATGCCCTCGTCATGGCGTCAGCGCAAGGTATCAAAGCCCATGCAAAGCGCCAATCTGTGAAGCGATTCACACAGTGGGCGTGTTTTTGAAGCGCAACTATCAGCGACTCCGATTGGAACCCACCCGACGCACGCTCGACGAGCTGCTGCTCTTGCTACGGCTGGAAGACGAGCTGCTACTGCTTGCACGCGAATTGCTGCTGGACGAGGAACTGTTGCTGCTACTTGGTGCTCGACTGGGGGCGCTGTAACTGCGTGTCGGGGTGGGCGCGGGTGCTGTCTGCGTCGGTGTCGCACTGCGCCCGGGCAAGGCACTGCTGCGTGATGGCATGGGTGCGGGTGCTGCCGTGTTGCGGGGCATGGCGTTGGTGGTCGAATAGGCGCGACCGGCGGAACCAGATGGTGATGGCTGAGACTGTGGGCGTGAGACCGTCGGGGTTTCGCGTCCGCTGGCTTGCAGGCGCGTGGCCGGCACCGGTTTGGTCTCGGTCGCATAGGGCGATGTGGCACCGCGGTTGCCGCTCAAGCTGCGCATTTCATCGCTGCTGGCCTGGCGCATCGGGCTACTGTCTTCACGCAGACGGGTGCGCGGGCTCTGGTTGTTGCTGGGGAGCGTGTAGCCACGCAGATCATTGCGTTGACGCTCACTGATCGCCGAGGTGCCAGTGCGGATGGTGGGCGAGTCTGAAGTCGGACTGGTCGACAAACGTTGCAGTTCGCCACGACTGGAGCTGGCCGGGCGCGAAGGCGTTGAAGACCCGCTGCGCGGCTGTGCCGGTCGGTTGGTGGTCCGGGTGGGGTTGCCAAAAGCACCCGTTGCCGGGGTGCTGCGCGGGGTGCCAGCGTTGACCCGACGCACGCCGTCCTGCATCACGCCTTGGCGCGAGGTGGTTCCGGCACGACCGTAATCGGCGGCACGATTGCTGCGATAGGCAGGTGCGGCCGCGCCGTTGCGCAGGTTCTGGTTTTGCCCGTAGCTGCGGCCGGGATAGCTGTTGCGCGGCATCGCCGGACGGCGCATGTCGGCCAGGCGCGAAGCTTCCACGCGGGCATCACCGTAGCGTGGGGTGGGATAGTAGTGGCTGTAACTGGGATAGCGGTTGTACCACGGCCGCCAGTCGTAATAGTTGTCCACCCAGGAATAGCGATAGGGCGAATACGCCAGCCAGCCATAACCGGACCAGCCACCGCGATAACTCAGACTCAAGCTCATGTAGCTGCGTGGGAACCAGGTCACGCCGTAGTAGTAGCTCGGGTAGACGAACGGGTCGTAGTACCAGCGGCTGATGGGCCAGAACACCGAGTAATAGAAGGGATAATCGAAATAGCTCACCCCGAAGCTGGACCCGTAGTAGGCCCTGTTGTACCCGGTGCTGTAGTAATAATCACCGGAACCGGTATAGGCGGGGCTGTAGTAGCTGTCACCCTCGACGTAGCGGTCGGATTCGTAATACGGCGTCGAATTGTAGGGTTCGCGATACACGACTTCCTGGGTGTAAACGCAACCGGTGAGCAGCATGATGGTGGCAAAGGTGGCAATCCAGCGCAGCATGGCAATCGTCCCCGGTCACAATAGATGGCTTGAGTCTCGGCACTGGTGTGTAAATCCGTGCTGAACCTGGCAAGGCAGCGTAGCAAGTTTGTGGTGCATGTTCAGCTTGAATCGATGTTTCATTCAGATTCATCGGAAAAACCTGTTTTTGTGCCGAAGTCATGGCTGTGTGGACGTCACCCCAAGCCAAGCCCCAGACAGCCAAGGCTGTCGTGCAAAGACGGTTTGATCCGCATTATCCTCAAATCTGTACTCTCACAGGTTGCACCGCCGTGGAAACCGACCTGCCCCAGGCCCTGGACGCCATCCGCGAAGCCGCCGTGCGCATGGCCGGGCACGCGCATGTCACCCCGGTGCTGCATTCAAGTTCGCTGGATCAACTGGCTGGTGCAAGCGTGTGGTTCAAGGCCGAACACCTGCAGCGCGCTGGCGCCTTCAAGTTTCGCGGTGCCTGCAATGCCGTATTTTCCCTGGATGAGAATGCAGCCAAGGCTGGCGTGGTCACGCAATCATCGGGCAACCACGGAGCCGCGATTGCCCTGGCCTGTCACTTGCGCGGCATTCCTGCAACGGTGGTGGTACCGCGCACCGCACCCCAGGCCAAGCAGGCGGCGATCCGGCGGTACGGCGCCCGTATCGTGCCCTGCGAACCGACCCAGGCCGCGCGTGATCAGATGACGCAAGCGGTGTTGGCACAACATGGTGGTGAGCTGATTCATCCTTTCGACGATGACCGGGTGATTGCCGGCCAGGGCACGGCAGCGTTGGAATTGCTGCATCAGGTGCCCGATCTGGATGCGCTGGTGGTACCGGTTTCCGGTGGCGGCTTGTTGTCCGGGGTGCTACTGGCGGCCAAGGCGCTCAAGCCGGGTATCGAGGTGTTCGGGGCCGAGCCGGAAGGCGCTGCCGACGCCTTTCAATCCTTGCGCCAGGGTCGACGCATCACCGACTTGGTGCCCAACACCGTATGCGATGGCCTGCGCGCGCACCTGTCCGAACGCACTTATGCCGTCATCGCCCGGTATTGCGATGGCATCTTGCTGGCCAATGATGGCGAGGTGCTGGCGGCGCAACGTTTGTTGCTGGAACGCATGAAGCAACTGGTGGAGCCATCTGCAGCTTTGGTGTTGGCGGCCTTGCTGGCGGCCCGGCATCGCTTTGCCGGGCGCCGTGTCGGGCTGGTGTTGAGCGGGGGCAATCTTGATCTTGCCAGCTTGCGGTTTGGTGCCGATCAATAGCGATCTGGATGGGTTTCCTCGCCCTCGTCCAGTTCCAGCAAGGGCACGCCCATGCTGGAACGTACTTCAGGGGTGATCGTGGCAGTTGGCAGTGCCGCTACGCTGGCTGTTATCGGTGCGGCGCCGTCATCGCCGCGTTGCAGGGCCAGGGCTTTGGCATAGGCGGCACTGGCCTGATCGGTTTCCTGTCGGGCCGCGTGCAGGTGACCGAATTCTTCCCAGGCCGCAGCACCGGCGCCATGAGCCAGGGCCTGATCCAGATACTCTTCGGCCTTGCCCCAGATGTGTTCGTTGCGGCACAGACGTCCCAAGGTAACCAGTAATTCCGGATCGTCGGGGTGATCCTTCAACCAGGCCTCGGCCATCTTCAGTGGCGAATGTTTTTCTCCCCGCGGCAGCAGACCGTAGATATCCACCAACTCTGATGACCAGTGCTTGCGCAGAGCCTTTTCGATGGCATTGATGCCGGCTTCGGATTGATCCAGGGTCAGGGCCTGGCGGGCGTAGGCAGCCACGATGGTGGCGTGCACCCGTTGCTTGCGCGACAGCCCGTTCCAGAGGGAATCCAGGGCCTCGGCCCGTGTTGCCTGCTGCATGGCGGTGGCGATGATTTCCGCTTCCCGCTGGTTCATGGCCGGACCGGAACGCACCTGGCTGGCGTGCAGACTGGGCAACAAGGCGACGGCTTCGGCGGCACGACCGGTATCGCACAGGGCGCCCAGATACAGATCAAGCGCGCGCGGTGGCAAGGCGGCAATCGGTTCGGAGTCGAACAAGGCGGTGATGGCGGCAGCTTCCCCGCGCCGGTGGTGCTGGCGGGCCGCCAGCAAAGCGACACTGGTCGGATCGTGTTCCTGCGCTGCCTGGGTCAGCAATTCGGAACTGGCGGCATCGTTGCCGTACTGCTGGGCTGCACGCGCTGCCGACAACAGGGCCGGCAAGCGCTGCTGGGGTTCCCGTGCCGCCCGACGCAGAAGTTTTTCGGCCCGTTGCCAACGGCCTTCATGCAGGGCCACCAGACCGCGCGCCAGATTCTCGCGGGAACTGTGGCGACGATGCCAGCGCCAGTAGCGCCAGGGCCAGCGCACCAGTACCAGGGCGATCCAGGCCAGCAGCCAGACCGCCAGCAACACGGCCACGGCCACCACCAGGGTGGTTTCAATGCTGTAGCCATGCAGGGCTACCAGAACGTAGCCCGGATCACTGGCAAGCACATGCCACAGCCAGGCTCCGGCCAGAGCCAGAGCCAGCAGGATGACCAGGCTGACGAGTTTCTTCATGGGGCGACCTCAGGGTCGGCTTCACGTTCGACCTGGAGTGCGGGGGCGTGCTCGCCCGGATCTGGGGTACGTGCCACAGGTCGTGGGGCCGGTGTCGTGGCCGGTTGTGGCGCTGCTGCGGGGCTGGTCTGGATGGCGGTGTCGCGGGCCTGACGCACGGCACGCAGATTGCGCAGCTCCCGCAAGGTGGCGTCCAGGGCGGGTAGATCCGGCTGCAGCTCGGTTGTCTGCAACTGGGACAGGCGGCTGGTCCAGCGCTGTACTGCGGCATCGTTCGGATCGAACAAGCCGGTCATGGCGGCGGCAAGTCGGGCCAGCACGGCATGGAAAGCTTCGGTATCGGCGCGGCTAAGGGCAGCCTGGGCCAGTTCCAGTTGCAGGCCCATGGTGGCCAGGGCCGCCTGGCGCTGGCTTGGGCCCAGCAGGCTGGTATCCGGATCGTAACGGCGCACCGTCACCAGTCGCTGCAACAGGTGCGCCAGGCGCGAGGGTTCCGTACTGGTGTGGGCAGCGTCGGGTGTGTCATCCAGGGTGGGCAGTTGCTCCAGTTGCCGGGCCAGCACACCCAGTTCGGCCCGGATTGACAGCCTTGGGTCGGCACCCAGTTCGTGCAATTGCGCCTGTTCTTCCACCAGGGTCTGGCGCAGGGTGCTCAGGGTCGGATCATCGAGTCCGGCCAGGGCATCTTCAGCCAGTTTGAAGGCGGCGATGGTGCCGGCCACATCACCATGCAGCTTGAGTCGTGCCGAACCCATGGCCAGGAGGAACTCGGCTTCGTTCAAACGCAGCGCGCTTTCCCCGCCCAGGCGACTCTGGGCCAGCCGGGCCACGGCTTCTTCCAGCAAGGCAGCGCGTTCGCCCATGCCCAGGAATTCCTCACGCAACACCTTGTTGGTGGCATTGCTGGCGTTTTGTTGCTGGCCCAGGCGTTGCTGCTCGTGCTGCATCTGCGCCAATGTCGTCTGCATTTGCTGCAGGGCTTGTTCGGAGGCATCGATTTGCGCCTGCATGGCGACCCGCCCGTGACCAGCTTCCTGCAGGCCGTAAGCTGCGTACAGGACCAGCGCCGCCACGGCGCCAAGCACCAGCAATGCCAACAGCCAGGGCCAACGGCGCGGGCTGTGGGATGGGGTTGCGATGGCTTCCGACGTGGCTTCGACCGTTGCGGCCGGGGCATCGTCTGGGGCGGTGATCGGATCGTTCTCGCTCACGGGAGTCTCTATATCCTGCTGGCAGGCCTATGATGCTACCGGAAGCGCGTGGTGGCGACATACTGGGCCAGGGTATCCAGTAAAGCTGCGATGGTCGGGGCCGGTGCCGTCAACACGGTCGCGAAATGCTGGGAACGGGCCAGATGGGCCAGACGCGGGCTGGAGACCACCGCCACGCTGGCGCGCAACACCTCGAAGGTGTCAGGTGTCAGAGCCATGATCACGGCATCCAGAGCCTCGGCACTGGTGACCAATACGGCCCGGGGCGGACGGCTTTGCCGCAAGGCGGTGAAGTGGCGTGTGTCCAGGCGCGGTGGCAGACGTTGATAAACCTCGGCCCGGACCAGCTTGAAACCGCGCCGGACAAGCCCTGCGGCAATGATGCCGCGCCCGCCGGGCGCCGTGACCAGACCGACTGGACCGCGTGCCTGCTGCCACAAGGGCAGATCCAACACGCCTTCGGAGTGCATGGCATCGGCGGCAGGTCTGTGGGCCTGGATGCCGTGACGTGCCAAGGCCCGGGCGCTGCCTTCGCCCACGGCCACGGCCTGGGTTCCTGGTGCCAGCCGCAAGGCGTGCTGTTGCGCGGCGAAATGCACCGCCGCCGGGCTGGTGAACACCACGTTTGCACAGGCCAGCGCCTGCGCCAGGGCGGACGTGGCCGGCAAGGCCGCCAGGCGCAATCCGGGCAGGCTCAGATGCTGGCCGCCGCGAGCCTGGGTGGCGCGGCGGGCGCTGGCCTGTTGCCGGGCTGGTCGCAGGCAGATCACGGTCCAACCCGCCAGTGCTTGGGGAGACACGGTAAAATTCATCCTTCAAGCTTAATCGGGAACCCCATTGTGCGTCTGGAGTCAGGATTGGATCATTCACCGATCGCCCATGCGATCGAACAGCGCCTGTTGACCATGGCGCCCGTGCAGGCCATGCAGTTGCGCTGGCTCGATCATGGCGCAGACCATGTGCGGCTGCAGGCGCCTCTGGCTGCCAACCTCAATGACAAGGGCTGCGCCTTTGGTGGCAGCCTGACCAGTTTGATGACGCTGGCGGCCTGGGCTTTGATGTCGATGAAGCTGGAACAGGCCGGTTCCCGGGCCGACATCTACGTGCAAGATTCCAGCGTGCGCTATCTGGTGCCGTTGTATGACGATTTGCAGGCGCAGTCGCGGCTGGCCGAGGGCCAGGATTGGGACGCGATCCTGGCCAGCTTCAGCCAGCGCAACAAGGCCAGAGCCCTGTTGCAGGCGGAAATCCGTGATCACAGCGGACGGGTGTGCTGCACTCTGGAAGGACGTTTCGTGGCCTTGCCCGCAAGCGCCTGACAGCCGCTCACTTGGCCACGAAGGCGCGTTCGTAGACATAGTCGCCGGGGCTGCCGATGCGCGGGGAAACGGCAAACCCGCGTCGATCCAGGATGGCGCGAAAATCCGCGAGCATCGCCGGACCACCGCAGATCATGGCCCGATCATGGGCCGGGTCCAGAGGCGGCAGACCCAGATCGGCGCTGATGCGATCGCTGTCGAGCAGCTCGGTCAAACGTCCGCGATGGATGAAGTCGCTGCGGGTCACCGCCGGGTAATAGAGCAGTTGTCGCGACACCATCTCGCCAAGATATTCGTGCCGGGGCAAGGTCTCTGTGATGAATTCCCGATAGGCCAGATCGGCAGGTTCGCGTACGCCGTGGGCCAGGATCACGCGCTCGAAGCGGGCATAGGTTTCCGGGTCCTTGATGATGCCCAGGAATGGGGCCAGGCCGGTGCCTGTGGCCAACAGGTAGAGATTGCGACCGGGATTCAGATCGGAAATGAGCAGGGTGCCAACGGGTTTGCGCCCAACCAGGATGGCGTCGCCCGGCTGCAGGTGCTGCAGGCGCGAGGTCAGCGGGCCATTGGGAACCTTGATCGAGAAGAACTCCATTTCCTCTTCCCAGTTGGCGCTGGCCAGTGAATAAGCCCGCATCAGCGGTTTGCCCTCGACAAGCAGGCCGATCATCACGAACTGGCCGTTTTCAAAGCGCAGACTGGCGCTGCGGGTGGTGCGAAAGCTGAAATAGTTGTCGGTCCAGTGATGGACATCGACGACGTGTTCGGTATCGAACGCAGACATGGCTTGCTCGGGAAAAACGGGAATGAAAAAGCCGATCGGTGGATCGACCCTGGGAAAAGTCTAGGGG
>CAYRJS010000037.1:0-14584 GCA_964424535.1 uncultured Aquimonas sp. | reverse complement strand
GCTGAAGGCGCTGGAAGGCGACCAGAGTGATATTGGCGTGCCGGCGATCATCAAGCTGGTGGACGCGCTGGATACCTGGATTCCGGAGCCCGAGCGCGATATCGACAAGAGCTTCCTGATGCCGGTCGAAGACGTGTTCTCGATTTCTGGCCGTGGCACGGTGGTGACTGGTCGTATCGAACGCGGCATCGTGAAGGTGGGTGACGAAGTCGAGATCGTGGGTATTCGCCCGACGGTCAAGACCACCGTGACCGGCGTGGAAATGTTCCGCAAGCTGCTGGATCAGGGTCAGGCCGGTGACAACGCGGGTCTGCTGCTGCGCGGTACCAAGCGTGACGACGTTGAGCGTGGTCAGGTGCTGGCCAAGCCGGGCACGATCACCCCGCACACCGAGTTCGAGTGCGAAGTGTACGTACTGAGCAAGGACGAAGGCGGCCGTCACACCCCGTTCCTGCGCGGCTACCGTCCGCAGTTCTATTTCCGGACCACGGACGTGACCGGTGCCATCGAGCTGCCGGAAGGCGTGGAGATGGTGATGCCGGGTGACAACATCAAGATGAGCGTGACCCTGATTGCGCCGATCGCGATGGAAGATGGTCTGCGTTTTGCCATTCGTGAAGGCGGCCGCACCGTCGGCGCCGGCGTGGTATCGAAGATCATTAAATAACAACACCGGGAATCGGGAGTCGGGAATCACAAGGAGTCAGTGCCGTACGTTGCTGACCGTGGTGATTCCCCTTTCCCCAGTCCCGATTCTCGTAATTGAACGCCAGTAGCTCAATTGGCAGAGCAGCGGTCTCCAAAACCGCAGGTTGGGGGTTCGAGTCCCTCCTGGCGTGCCACCACTGATGAATCCGCGGATGAATGCAAAAGTAGAAAAAAACGAAACCATGCCGGTTGGCGACGTCGTCAAATACGTCGTATCGGTGCTGTTGCTGGTAGCGGGCATCGTGGGTTTCTACTGGTTCGAGGCATGGCCCACGCCCCTGCGCGCCTTGCTGGTCATGGCCGGCGTGATCGCTTCGGGTGCCGTGTTCGCAGTCACGGGCAAGGGTCGTTGGGCACGGGAATATCTGGCCGAGGCCCGTTTCGAGCTGCGCAAGGTGATCTGGCCGACCCGCCAGGAAACCATCCGCATGACCATCACGGTGATCGCCGTGACGGTGATCGCCAGTCTGTTGTTGGGCATCATCGACTTTTTCCTCTCGGGCGGTATCCGCCTCTTGCTGAAGATCTGAGGGCGAGAGGATGAGCAAACGTTGGTACGTGGTACACGCCTATTCGGGATTTGAACACTCCGTATCCCGGGCCTTGCGCGATCGCATTACGCGCACCGGCATGGAGGATCGTTTCGGCGATATCCTGGTCCCGACCGAAGAAGTCGTGGAGATGCGCGCCGGCCAGAAGCGTCGTTCCGAGCGCAAGTTCTTCCCCGGCTACGTGCTGGTGCAGATCGAAACCAGCGGTGAAGGCGGCGGTGTGCGTATCGACGATGAAAGCTGGCATCTGGTCAAGGAAACCCCCAAGGTTCTGGGTTTCATTGGCGGCACGGCTGATCGTCCCTTGCCCATCCGCGACAGCGAGGCGGATGCGATCTTGCAGCGTGTGCAGGATGGCGTCGAGAAGCCGCGTCCCAAGGTTCTGTTCGAGCCGGGCGAAATGGTTCGGGTCATCGATGGTCCGTTCAATGATTTCAACGGCACGGTCGAGGAAGTCAATTACGAAAAGAGCCGCCTGCGCGTGGCGGTCCTGATTTTTGGTCGCTCCACCCCGGTCGAACTTGAATTCGGTCAGGTGGAGAAGGCCTGAGAGAGGTCGTGATTCGTAATTTGTAATTCGTGATTGGCAAGAGCAGTCTCCCGCAAGCGCGAGGGCTTCTGCTTTTACGAATCACGAATCACCAATCACCAATCACGTGACAGCAAAGAAGCGAGGAGCCGCAAGGCGCCAGCACTCGCGGGAGAACAACAATGGCAAAGAAAGTACTCGGCTATATCAAGCTGCAGATCAAGGCTGGTCAGGCCAATCCGTCGCCGCCGGTGGGTCCGGCTCTGGGCCAGCGCGGCCTCAACATCATGGAATTCTGCAAGGCGTTCAACGCCGCCACGCAGAAACTGGAACCCGGCTTGCCGATTCCGGTCGTGATCACCGCCTATTCCGATCGCAGCTTCACCTTCATCACCAAGACCCCGCCGGCAACCGTGTTGCTGAAGAAGGCGACCGGGGTCAAGTCGGGTTCGAGCAAACCCAATACCGACAAGGTGGGCAAGGTTACCCGCGCCCAGCTGGAAGACATTGCCAAGGCCAAAGAGCCTGATCTGACCGCCGCATCGCTGGATGCCGCCGTGCGTACCATCGCCGGCAGTGCCCGCAGCATGGGCCTGAACGTGGAGGGTGTGTGACATGGCCAAGATCAGCAAGCGTTTCAAGGCACTCAACGCCACCGTGACCGCAGACAAGACTTATCCGCTGGATGAGGCCCTGCAGTTGCTCAAGGACAACAGCAAGGTGAAGTTCGTCGAGTCCATCGATGTCGCCGTGCGCCTGGGCGTGGATGCGCGCAAGTCCGATCAGCAGGTGCGCGGCGCCACTGTTCTGCCGGCGGGTACCGGCAAGAGCGTGCGCGTAGCCGTGTTCTGCCCGGCAGGTGCCAAGGCCGAGGAAGCTCTGGCCGCAGGTGCCGATGCCGTGGGCATGGAAGACCTTGCGGAAAAAATGCAGGGTGGCGATCTGAACTATGACGTGGTCATTGCCACACCGGACGCCATGCGCGTGGTCGGCAAGCTCGGCACTCTGCTGGGTCCGCGTGGCCTGATGCCCAACCCCAAGGTGGGTACGGTGTCTGCCGATGCCGCCACGGCCGTACGCAATGCCAAGGCAGGTCAGGTGCGCTATCGCACCGACAAGGCCGGCATCATCCACTGCACCATTGGCAAGGTGAACTTCGAAGTCGAAGCGCTCAAGACCAACCTCAACGCCTTGCTGGCGGACCTGGTCAAGGCCAAGCCAGCTACGGCCAAGGGTCAGTACCTGCAAAAGATTTCGTTGTCCAGCACCATGGGCAAGGGCATCGCAGTCGACCAGTCCAGCCTGTCCCTGACCAAGTGACGACAGGATGTCGTCATCCTGGACAGCACATGGATGTGCGTTGATCCAGGATCCAGAGACAAGAAAGAATGCAGTGACCGGACGTCAAGCTCAAGCAAGCTGATCCGGTCCATGTGATACGAGGGGACGATGCTTGTCCCCAGGTTTTGAAGGCTCCCGCGTCACTGCGGGGTGCCATCAAAGACCGCAGGCGGGGTCGGATCATCCAGGTGATGATGGCGGCGCCTTAATCCGGTGGTTTCGGACCTGCGTAGATGGTGTCGCCTTCTGGAGTTGTTTGGGATGCAAAGGTTTTGATGCTTGAAAACCTGTTGTTTACCTGAGATCCAGTACGGCCACCAAGGAATACCCCCGGTATTCCCGATGTCCAGGATGGACGTCGACCAGGACCGCAAGCGGCTGGGAGCTGCGCGCGGAGTTCACCAGGAGGAGTGTTATGGCTCTTAATCTGTCCCAAAAGAAGGAAGTCGTCGGCGAAGTCGCTGATGTCGCGGCCAAGGCACATTCCCTGATCGCCGTCGAATACGCAGGCACCACGGTCGAACAGATGACCGCGATGCGCAAGAAAGCGCGTGAAACCGGTGTGTTCTTGAAAGTCGTCAAGAATACCCTGGCCGCACGGGCGGTAGCGGGTACCGAATACGAGTGCGTCGCTGACGCCTTGACCGGTCCGTTGCTGTATGCGTTTTCGACCGAGGAACCCGGTGCAGCCGGGCGCCTGATCAAGGAATTCGCCAAAGGCAACGACAAGTTGCAGCCCAAGCTCGTTGCCATGGGTGGCCAGATGTATCCGGCCAGTCATGTCGATGTGTTGGCCTCGTTGCCCACCCGTGAGCAGGCGTTGGCCATGCTGGCGCGCGTCTTGTCCGAGCCGGCCGCCATGTTTGCCCGTGCGATCAAGGCCGTGGCCGATCAGCAGGGCGAAGGCGCTGTTACCGAAGCCGAGGTCGAACCGGCCTGATTCCATTTGCAGCCCGCGTGCTGCGTAACTATTCAACTCCAGAGGTAAAACCATGTCCCTGTCCAATGAACAGATCGTTGAAGCCGTTGCCGAAAAGACCCTGCTTGAGGTAATGGAGCTGGTCAAGGCGATCGAAGAGAAGTTTGGCGTTTCCGCCGCCGCCCCGGTGGCCGTGGCTGCCGGCCCGGCTGCTGCCGCAGCTCCGGCTGAGGAACAGACCGAATTCACGATCGTGCTCAAGTCCGCTGGCGCCAAGAAGATCGACGTCATCAAGGCCGTGCGTGCCATCACCGGCCTGGGTCTGAAGGAAGCCAAGGACCTCACCGAAGCCGGTGGCGTGCTCAAGGAAGACGTCAGCAAGGAAGATGCCGACAAGTTCAAGAAGGATCTCGAAGCTGCCGGTGCCACGGTCGAAGTCAAGTGACCTGAGCGTGAAGTCATCCCGGGCGGCCCACGCATGGGTGGCGATCCGGGGTTCGATCCTGGCCATGGTGCCGAGGACCGGAACCGATCGATCGCCGGTATGACACACGAAAGCCTGGGGGCGTAAGCCTCCGGGCTTTGTCCGTTGCTGAATACATCGGGTGCCGGGTCTGGATGTGCGGCAGGGCGAATGGATCGCCTGCAGTCATCTCGAATTCGGGGCCTGAATCCAGTTTCAAATTCACGGGGCGTCCAGCATGCCCCATCAAACAGCCAAGGGTGGTATGTCGACCATGAGCTATTCGTTCACTGAAAAGAAGCGTATCCGCAAGGATTTCAGCAAGCGTCCCTCGATTCTGGACGTGCCATACCTGTTGGCGATTCAGGTCAATTCCTATCGGGATTTCTTGCAAGAAGACGTGCCGGCTGGCAAACGCCTCGATCAGGGCCTGCATGCCGCTTTGAGTTCGGTCTTTCCGATCGCCAGCTACAGCGGCAACGCGGTGCTGGAATACGTCAGCTACAAGCTGGGCGAGCCCGCTTTTGACGAGCGCGAATGCCGCACCCGTGGCCTGAGCTACGGTGCTCCGCTGCGCGTCACCGTGCGTCTGGTCATTCTGGACAAGGACAGCCCGGCGTCCAACAAGACCGTCAAATACGTGAAGGAACAGGAAGTCTACATGGGCGAAATGCCGCTCATGACGGGCAACGGTACCTTCATCATCAACGGCACCGAGCGCGTTATCGTCAGCCAGTTGCACCGTTCCCCTGGCGTGTTTTTCGACAGTGACCGGGGCAAGACCCACAGCTCGGGCAAGTTGCTCTACAACGCCCGCATCATTCCTTATCGCGGCTCCTGGCTGGATTTCGAGTTCGACCCCAAGGATGCCCTGTTCACCCGTATCGACCGCCGGCGCAAATTGCCGGTGACGATCCTGCTGCGCGCGCTCGGCTACAACAACGAGCAGATGCTGGAGATCTTCTACGAGACCAACGATTTCCAGTTGCACGCCAAGGAAGGTGCCCAGCTTGATCTGATTCCCAAGCGTTTGCGCGGGGAAACCTTGAACTTCGATATCGTGGTTGGCGACAAGTTGATCGTGGAAAGCGGCAAGCGCATCACTGCCCGCCACGTCAAGCAGCTCGAGCAGTCCGGCATCGAAACTTTGGAAGTTCCGGATGACTACTTGTACGGACGCATCCTGGCACACGACATCGTGGATCAGGCGACCGGCGAAGTGGTACTGGAAGCCAATGCCGAGATCGACGAGGAAAACCTGGCCCTGATGCGCAAGCATGAGGTCGAAAGCATCAAGACGATCTGGGTCAATGACCTGGATCGTGGTCCGTACATCTCCAATACCCTGCGCATTGATCCGACCCGCAACGTCTTCGAGGCCCTGGTCGAAATCTACCGCATGATGCGTCCGGGCGAGCCACCGACCAAGGACGCGGCCCAGAACCTGTTCAAGAACCTGTTCTTCAGCCTCGATCGTTACAACCTGTCGGCCGTGGGCCGGATGAAATTCAACCGCCGCGTCGGCCGTACCGAGGTGGAAGGCGAGGGTGTGCTCGACAACGACGACATCCTGGCCGTGCTCAAGGTGCTGATCGGCATCCGCAATGGCCAGGGTACGGTCGATGACATCGACCACCTCGGCAATCGTCGCGTGCGTTCGGTCGGCGAGATGGCGGAAAACACCTTCCGCGTGGGCCTGGTGCGGGTCGAGCGGGCCGTGCGCGAGCGCCTGTCGCTGGCCGAGGCCGAGCAGCTCACCCCGCAGGATCTGATCAATGCCAAGCCGGTGGCTGCCGCGATCAAGGAGTTCTTCGGCTCCTCGCAGTTGTCCCAGTTCATGGACCAGAACAACCCGCTGTCGGAAGTGACCCACAAGCGCCGCGTATCGGCTCTTGGGCCAGGTGGCCTGACCCGCGAGCGCGCCGGCTTTGAAGTGCGCGACGTGCATCCCACCCATTACGGGCGCGTGTGCACCATCGAGACTCCGGAAGGCCCGAATATCGGCCTGATCAACTCGCTGGCGGTCTATGCCCGCACCAACAAGTACGGCTTCCTGGAAACCCCGTACCGCAAGGTTGTCGATGGCAAGGTCACCGACCAGATCGAATACCTGTCGGCGATCGAGGAAGCCGACTTCCCGGTGGCTCAGGCCAATTCGCTGTTGAACAAGGACGGCAGCTTTGCCGAAACCTATGTTCCCTGCCGGTTCCAGGGCGAGTCAGTGCTCAAGGGCGCCGAGGAAATCCGCTACATGGACGTTTCGCCCATGCAGACGGTCTCGGTGGCCGCAGCGCTGGTGCCCTTCATCGAACACGACGACGCCAACCGTGCCTTGATGGGCGCCAACATGCAGCGCCAGGCGGTCCCGACCCTGCGTTCGCAGACGCCGCTGGTGGGTACCGGCATCGAACGTGCCGTGGCCCGTGACTCCGGGGTCATCGTGGCAGCCGAGCGTGGTGGCGTGATCGACCAGGTCGATGCCGCCCGTATCGTGGTGCGCGTCAATGAAGACGAAATCGGCGACAACGATGCCGGCGTCGACATCTACACCCTGACCAAGTACACCCGCTCCAACCAGAACACCAACCTCAACCAGCGCCCGCTGGTCGAGGTGGGCGATCGGGTGGCGCGTGGTGATGTGCTCGCCGACGGGCCTTCGACCGATCTGGGTGAACTGGCTCTGGGCCAGAACATGCTGGTCGCTTTCATGCCCTGGAACGGCTACAACTTCGAGGACTCCATCCTGTTGTCCGAGCGCGTGGTCAGGCAGGATCGTTTCACCACGATCCACATCGAGGAACTGACCTGTGTGGCCCGCGACACCAAGCTGGGTCCCGAGGAAATCTCGGCCGACATTCCGAATGTCTCCGAGCAGGCCCTGAATCGCCTGGACGAATCCGGCATCGTCTACATCGGTGCCGAAGTTCAGGCTGGCGACATCCTGGTCGGCAAGGTCACGCCCAAGGGCGAGGCCCAACTGACTCCGGAAGAAAAACTGCTGCGCGCGATCTTCGGCGAGAAGGCGTCCGATGTGAAGGATTCGTCCTTGCGCGTGCCGCCGGGCATGGATGGCACCGTCATCGACGTGCAGGTGTTTGCCCGCGATGGTATCGAGAAGGACAAGCGCGCACGCCAGATCGAGGACATGGAAATCCGCCGGGTCAAGAAGGACTTTGATGACCAGTACCGGATCCTGGAAGGGGCGATCTACGACCGTCTGCGGGCTCAGATCGTGGGCAAGATGGCCAATGGTGGTCCGGTGGGCCTGAAAAAGACCGCGATCACCGATGCCTACCTCGATGGCCTCAAGAAGGATGACTGGTTTGCCATCCGCATGAAGGATGAGGACGCTGCCGAAGCGATTGAAAACGCCCAGAAACAGATCGAAACGCACAAGAAGGCGTTTGAAGCCCGCTTTGCCGACAAGCGCGCCAAGATCACCGCCGGCGACGACCTGGCTCCGGGCGTGTTGAAGATGGTCAAGGTCTTCCTGGCCGTCCGCCGTCGCATCCAGCCCGGTGACAAGATGGCGGGCCGGCACGGCAACAAGGGCGTGGTCTCGATGATCAAGCCGGTCGAGGACATGCCCTTCATGGCCGATGGCCGTGCGGTCGATATCGTCCTCAACCCGCTGGGCGTGCCTTCGCGCATGAACATCGGCCAGATCCTGGAAACCCACCTGGGTTGGGCTGCCCGGGGTCTGGGTGAAAAGCTCCAGGCCATGCTGGACGAACAACGCAAGGTCGCCGATCTGCGCAAGTTCCTCGACCAGATCTACAACCACGACACCACCGGCAAGAAGGATCGCCGCGAAGACCTGGCCCAGCTCAGTGACGAGGAAATCACGGCCCTGGCCGGCAACCTGACCCAGGGCGTGCCTATGGCCACCCCGGTGTTCGACGGTGCCGACGAGGCCGAGATCAAGTCGATGCTGCGCCTGGCCGACCTGCCCGAGTCGGGGCAGACCCGCTTGTATGACGGGCGTACCGGCGAGGCCTTCGACCGCGAAGTCACGGTGGGCTACATGTACATGCTCAAGCTCAACCACCTGGTCGACGACAAGATGCATGCCCGTTCCACCGGACCTTACTCGCTGGTGACCCAGCAGCCGCTGGGCGGCAAGGCCCAGTTCGGCGGCCAGCGTTTCGGCGAGATGGAGGTCTGGGCTCTGGAAGCCTACGGTGCGGCCTACACCCTGCAGGAAATGTTGACGGTGAAATCCGACGACGTGCAGGGACGCAACCAGATGTACAAGAGCATCGTGGACGGCAATCACGAAATGAGCGCGGGCACGCCCGAATCGTTCAACGTGCTGCTCAAGGAAATTCGCTCGTTGGTGATCAATATCGAGATGGAAGAAGGCTGAAACTCGTGATTGGAGATTCGTGATTCGTGATTCGAAACAGCAACGCTGTCGAATCCGAACCACGAATCCACTCTGACCAATCACGAATCACGAATCACGAATCTCGCTCCTTTGGAGACAAAGACATGAAAGACCTGCTCAACCTGTTCAATCCACAACACCAGACGACCGAATTTGATGCCATCCGCATCGGCCTGGCTTCTCCCGACCTGGTGCGGTCCTGGTCCTATGGCGAGGTCAAGAAGCCCGAAACCATCAACTACCGCACCTTCAAGCCCGAGCGTGATGGCCTGTTCTGCGCCGCCATCTTCGGTCCGGTGAAGGATTACGAGTGCCTGTGCGGCAAGTACAAGCGCATGAAGCACCGCGGCGTGGTGTGCGAGAAGTGTGGCACCGAAGTGACCCTGGCCAAGGTGCGCCGTGAGCGCATGGGCCATATCGAACTGGCCACGCCGGTGGCGCATATCTGGTTTCTCAAGTCCTTGCCCTCGCGCATCGGCCTGATGCTGGACATGACCTTGCGCGATATCGAGCGCATCCTGTACTTCGAAGCCTATGTCGTGATCGATCCGGGCCTGACCATGCTCGAGCGCGGCCAGTTGCTGAGCGAAGAGGATTTCCTCAACGCCATGCAGGAGCACGGTGATGAATTCGATGCCCGCATGGGGGCCGAGGCCGTGTTCGAATTGCTCAAGAGCATCGACCTCAACGCCGAGCTGATCAAGCTCAAGGAAGAGATCGCCAGCACCAATTCGGAAACCAAGCTCAAGCGTCTGACCAAGCGTACCAAGCTGGTCGAAGCCTTTCTGGAATCGGGCAACCGCCCCGAGCACATGGTGCTGACCGTGCTGCCGGTGTTGCCGCCGGATCTGCGCCCGCTGGTGCCGCTGGATGGTGGCCGTTTTGCCACCTCCGATCTGAACGATCTGTATCGGCGCGTGATCAACCGCAACAACCGCCTCAAGCGTCTGCTGGAATTGGCGGCGCCGGACATCATCGTGCGCAACGAAAAGCGCATGCTGCAAGAATCGGTGGATGCCCTGCTCGACAACGGTCGCCGTGGTCGTGCCATCACTGGCACCAACAAGCGCCCGTTGAAGTCCCTGGCCGACATGATCAAGGGCAAGCAGGGTCGCTTCCGCCAGAACCTTCTGGGCAAGCGCGTGGACTACTCCGGTCGTTCGGTGATCGTGGTCGGTCCGACCTTGCGCCTGCACGAATGCGGTCTGCCCAAGAAGATGGCCCTGGAGCTGTTCAAGCCCTTCATCTTCTCCAAGCTGCAACGCCGTGGCCTGGCCACCACCATCAAGGCGGCCAAGAAGCTGGTCGAGCGTGAAAGCGCCGAGGTCTGGGACATCCTGTCCGAGGTGATCCGCGAGCACCCGGTACTGCTCAACCGCGCCCCAACCCTGCACCGTCTGGGTATCCAGGCGTTCGAGCCGGTGCTGGTGGAAGGCAAGGCCATCCAGTTGCACCCGCTGGTGTGTACCGCCTTCAACGCCGATTTTGACGGTGACCAGATGGCCGTGCACGTGCCCCTGTCGCTGGAAGCCCAGTTGGAAGCGCGCGCCCTGATGATGTCGACCAACAACATCCTCAGCCCGGCCAATGGCGATCCCATCATCGTGCCTTCACAGGACGTGGTGCTGGGTCTGTACTACATGACCCGCAAGCTGGTGAACAAGAAAGGTGAGGGCATGGTGTTTGCCAACCTTTCCGAGGTCAAACGCGCTTACGACAACCGCGTGGTGGAACTGCACGCCCGCATCAAGGTGCGCATCCCGCATACCGAGTTCGCTGAAGACGGCAGCCTGGTGAAGAAGACTTCGATCGTCGAGACCACGGTAGGTCGCACCTTGCTGGCCGAGATCCTGCCGGAAGGCCTGCCTTTCGACTTCATCAATACCGAGCTCAAGAAGAAGATGATCGGCCGCCTGATCAACGAGTGCTATCGTCGCCTCGGGGTGAAGGAAACCGTGATCTTCGCCGACAAGCTGATGTATACCGGCTTCCGCTATGCCACCCGCGCCGGGGTTTCCATCGGCATCGACGACATGCTCATTCCGAAGGAAAAGAAAGACATCCTGGCCGAGGCCGAAAAGGAAGTCACCGAGATCCAGCAGCAGTATGCCGCCGGCCTGGTGACGGCGGGCGAGCGTTACAACAAGGTCGTGGATATCTGGTCCAGCGCCAACGACAAGATCTCCATCGCCATGATGGAAGGCATCCGCTTTGAAGAAGTGACCGATGCCGAGGGCAAGGCGGTCAAGCAGGAGTCGATGAACTCGCTGTACATCATGGCCGACTCGGGCGCGCGTGGTTCGGCAGCCCAGATCCGCCAGCTCGCCGGCATGCGCGGCCTGATGGCCAAGCCTGACGGTTCCATCATCGAGACCCCGATCATCGCGAACTTCCGCGAAGGTCTCGACGTCCAGCAGTACTTCAACTCCACCCACGGCGCCCGCAAGGGCCTGGCCGATACCGCCCTGAAAACCGCCAACTCCGGGTATCTGACCCGGCGCCTGGTGGACGTGGCCCAGGACGTGGTCATCACCATGGACGATTGCGGTACCCACGACGGCTTGCCGATTGCTTCGATCGTGGAAGGCAGCGACATCGTCGAACCCTTGCGCGATCGCGTGCTGGGTCGGGTCGCGGCCGAGGACGTGTATGCCCCGGGCAACGACGAAGACCCCATCGTCACCCGCAACACTCTGCTCGATGAGAGTTTGGTGGTGGAGCTGGAATCGCGTGGCGTGCAGGAAATCAAGGTGCGTTCGACCATCACCTGTGAAGCCGATTTCGGCGTCTGCGCAGCGTGCTATGGCCGTGACCTGGCGCGTGGCAACCTGGTCAACAAGGGCGAGGCCGTGGGCGTGATTGCGGCCCAGTCGATCGGTGAGCCGGGTACCCAGCTGACCATGCGGACCTTCCATATCGGTGGCGCGGCTTCTCGTGCCGCGGCGGTTGACCACGTGGTAGTGAAAACCAACGGCGTGATCCGCTTCAACAACCTCAAGACCGTCCAGCACGAAAATGGCCACCTGGTTGCGGTGTCGCGTTCGGGTGAAATGCTGGTGCAGGATACCCAGGGCCGTGAGCGCGAGCGTTACAAGCTCAAGTACGGTGCCGTGTTGAGTGTCAAGGACGGCGATGAGATCAAGAGCGGGCAGACGGTAGCCAACTGGGATCCGCATAACCACCCGATCATTTCCGAAGTAGCCGGCTTTGTGCGCTTCATCGACTTTGTCGAAGGCGTGACCGTGGCCGAGAAAATCGATGAAGTCACCGGCCTGGCCAGTGTCGAGATCATCGATCCCAAGCGTCGTGGCAGTGCCGGCAAGGACCTGCGTCCGATCGTGCGTATCGTCGATGGCGAGGGCAATGATCTCAATATCCCCGGTACCGACTTGCCAGCCCAGTATCTGCTGCCGCCACGCTCGGTCCTGACCTTGCAGAACGGGGCCGCCGTGGGCGTGGGTGACGTGGTGGCACGTATTCCCCAGGAAGCCTCCAAGACCCGTGACATCACCGGTGGTCTGCCGCGCGTGGCCGACTTGTTCGAGGCGCGCAAGCCCAAGGATCAAGCCATCCTGGCCGAATTCTCCGGCGTGGTCAGCTTCGGCAAGGAAACCAAGGGCAAGCAGCGCCTGGTGATCAAGGACTCGGACGGCAACGAGCACGAGGAGCTGATTCCCAAGTACCGCAAGATCGAGGTGTTCGAAGGCGAGCACGTCAGCCGCGGTGACATGGTGGTCGATGGCGAACCCAACCCGCAGGACATCCTGCGTTTGCTCGGGGTCGAGCGTCTGGCAGCCTACCTGACCAAGGAGATCCAGGACGTCTATCGCCTGCAGGGTGTGCGCATCAACGACAAGCACATCGAAACCATCATTCGCCAGATGTTGCGCAAGGTCGAGGTTGACGATCCAGGTGACACCAGCTACCTGCATGGCGAACAAGCCGAGCGTCAGCGCCTGATCGAAGACAACGAGAAGATGGTCAAGAAGGGTGGCATCCCGGCGACCTGGAAACCGGTCTTGCTGGGCATCACCAAGGCCTCGCTGGCGACCGAGTCGTTCATTTCGGCAGCATCCTTCCAGGAAACCACGCGCGTGCTGACCGAAGCGGCGGTGCGAGGTACCCGGGATGGCCTGCGTGGCCTGAAGGAAAACGTCATCGTGGGTCGTCTGATTCCTGCCGGTACCGGCCTGGCTTATCACCGTCGCCGTCGCAGCGGTCCCCATGGCTTGACCGAAGCTGAACTGGAGAGTCTGGGCGACACTCCGGAGGCCCCGGCCACGGATATGGTCGAAGGCGAGTAAGACTGCGCCCGTTCCGGCCAAAACGGCCGGAACGGGCGGTATCCGGGACATTGGACCCGGTGTGGCGGTGTAGGTGACAAGAGGTCGTGAGCACTCCATCAGGGTGTTGCAATGCCGTCAAACACGCGCTACAATTCCGCTTCTTGGCTCGAGGATTTGCCTCGACCAGTGGTAAATGGTGAAAAGCGAAATGAGAGACAGGATGTTTCTCGTGTTCGCCACAGGGACGTTGGATGATGCGCCGGATAATCGGTTGACATCACCGCCATGAGATTTCCATCAGGAACAGGACGGCTTGCGCCGAGCCTGTTTTTTGTTCACATCGCAAATTGCAGCCGGATGAACCCATGTCCACGATCAATCAGCTGATTCGCAAGCCGCGCAGCCCGAAGACCTACAAGAGTGCCTCGCCGGCGTTGCAGGAATGTCCGCAGCGTCGTGGCGTGTGCACCCGCGTGTACACCACCACACCCAAAAAGCCGAACTCGGCCCTGCGTAAGGTCGCCAAAGTGCGCCTGACCAATGGTTACGAGGTCATCAGTTATATCGGCGGCGAAGGCCACAACCTGCAGGAGCACTCCGTGGTGCTGGTGCGTGGTGGTCGTGTCAAGGACTTGCCCGGCGTGCGTTACCACACCGTGCGTGGTTCGCTCGACGCCTCGGGTGTCGCCAAGCGCCGCCAGGGACGTTCCAAGTACGGCGCCAAGCGTCCGAAGTGATGTCCGCCGGACGTCGGCCTTGGCACGACGTACCGACTCCAAATACATATCGTTTTTCTGCACGATCTTTTCAAATTCAGGTGCATACATGTCCCGCAAAGGTTCATCCGGTATCCGCTCGATCTTGTCTGACCCCAAGCACAACAGTCAGACCGTGGCTCGCTTCATCAACATGGTGATGAAGAGCGGCAAGAAGTCGATCGCCGAAGGAATCGTCTATGGCGCAATGGATGCCATCGGCGAGAAGAATTCAAATCCGCTCGAATTGGTCGAAAAGGCGCTGGGCAACGTGGCCCCGTCAGTCGAGGTGAAGTCCCGTCGTGTCGGTGGCGCCACCTACCAGGTCCCGGTTGAAGTGCGTTCGACCCGTCGTCTGGCATTGGCCATGCGCTGGGTCATTGAGTCGGCCCGCAAGCGCGGCGAGAACTCGATGCCGCGCAAGCTCGCCGGCGAATTGCTCGATGCTGCCGAGAATCGCGGTGGTGCGATCAAGAAGCGTGAAGAGACCCATCGCATGGCGGAAGCGAACAAGGCGTTCGCTCACTACCGCTGGTAAGTTGAGGAGCAGCATCGTGTCACGCAATACACCTATCGAGCGATATCGCAACTTCGGCATCATGGCCCACATCGATGCCGGCAAGACCACCACGTCCGAGCGCATCC
>CAYRJS010000036.1:12864-15152 GCA_964424535.1 uncultured Aquimonas sp. | reverse complement strand
GCGTTTGCACAATCCCTGGTCACCCGATCCCGAGGCACCCAGCAACACAAATCGCTTGCAGTTGCAGCACGGTGACATCACCACGGCCATCGCAACCCTGGCCGATGCTTCGGTCGATGCCATCCTGCACGATCCGCCCCGCTTCAGTATCGCCGGCGAGCTGTATTCGCTGCGTTTTTATCAGGAACTGGCGCGGGTGATCCGCCCCGGTGGCAAGCTGTTCCATTACACCGGCGCACCCAACCAGCTCAGTCACGGGCGGGATTTGCCACGCGAGGTTGCCACACGCCTGACCACCGCCGGATTCAAGGCAGAACCCATCCTTGATGGCGTTTTTGCCGTCCGCAACAAATAACCCCGGCAGACTGGCTTCACCGCCACAGCCAGGATTCCAACTTCTGCAAGCAGCGCGCCAATGGCGTGGCGGCAAACGCCATGCCGACCAGCACGCCCACGGTATTGGCCAGTGCATCCCAGAGATCGGCACTGCGGATATCCGGCACCAGGGCGCCCTGAGCCCATTCCATCAACATCCCCAGAACAACCAGACCCACAGCCACGCACACCAGCACACGGCGCCTGGCGAACAGCTGGATCGCGGCAAAGGCCAGGGAAAAATACGCTGCAAAATGCAGGAGCTTGTCGAAATCGCGGGGTGGTTCCATTGGCATTGGCGGTGGCGGCACCAGCGAGAGCGCGATCACGATGACGATGGCCGCGATCCATAGGCCCAACCAGGCCCGCGGCCAGCGCAAGGACTGCATTACAGACGCCAACGCAAGTCGCCTTGCAGAAAAGCGTAGCCAAACTCCACGCCCCGACTGAAACCCATGGCCTGGAAGGATTCACCCATCATGCCGGGCAGGGTCAAATGCTTGACCTGCTGGGCCAGGCCGTAACGGATTGCCTCGTCCTGGGCCAGGCCATGCAGGGTTTCAAAACACGAGGCCAGATTGTTGGAAAACAGAAAACCAGCCTGGGTGGTGTAGCCGGCCAGATCAAAACCCGCTTGGGTTCCAGCCTCGGCCAAAGCGGTGAAATCGACCGATGCGGTCAGGTCGGTCAGACCCGGCCACAGAAACGGATCGTCGATCAGGTGGTGGCGGTAAAAGCCGCGCAAGGTGCCATCGGCGCGCGTGGAAGCATAAAAATCCCGGCGCGGATGGCCGTAATCGATGAACAACATGGCCCCTTGCCGCAAGGGGCCAGCCACGGCCTGGATCCAATACGGCAAATGCGGCAGCAGTTCGGAACGAAAGCCCTCGGCCAAAGGTGCATCCAGATCGGCTTCGACCCGGCGCACCGCCGTGGCAAGAAAATCATCTGCCGGCTGGTCGACCCGAATAAAGCACCCTTGGGGATCCAGAGCCACGTATTCCTCAAACACCTGGCCATCGCGCAAGGCGAAACGAGGCGTGGGCAAGGCATCGAGTACCTCATTGGCAAACAGCACGCCGCGCCATTCGGCTTCGGGCGGACCATCCAGCCAGTTGATGCGCTCGAACAAGGCCACCGGCAAGCTGGCCTCAAGATGCTGACGCTGGCGCTGGCGCAAATCGGCCGAGGGTTCGAGGATGTCGTAAGCGACCGGCAGGGCATCCAGCAGAGCCAGATGCACCAGGGCATCCTGGGCAAACACGCCACTGCCTCCGCCCAGTTCCAGCACGCGGCCACCCTCCAGTTGCTGCAATACCGGCGCTATCGCCTCGGCCACGCACTGGGCAAACAACGGACCCAGTTCCGGAGCGGTGATGAAGTCTCCTGCGCGACCGAACTTTTGTGCGCCGGCGCTGTAATAGCCCAAGCCCGGCGCGTACAGCGCCAGTTCCATGTAGCGCGAGAACGCGATCGCCCCGCCCTCGGCGCGGATCACCGCGCGGATCAGTTCCACCAGCGCCGCGCTGTGTTCGCGCGCTGCGGAGTCGGGCTCGGGCAATTTGGACAAGACAGAACCTCCATGCGAAAAACGGCGCCTATGGTACGTTGCGCGGGGATGTTTCGCGCTGCGTGAACAAGACCACGGCCCGCCGAACCGGAAAAGGAGATGATGGCGCCATGAATCCGCCCCGCCCCGTCGCCCTGGTGACCGGCGCCGCACGTCGCATCGGTGCCGCCATCGCCACCGCCCTGCATGCCGCCGGCTACGACCTCGCCCTGCACTACCGCCACAGCGCCGATGCGGCCGCCGAGCTGCAAAACTCGCTGGAGGAAAAGCGCCCGCACAGCACCGCCTTGCTGCGCGCCGATCTTTCCGACATCGCGCGCCTGCCGTCGCTCGTCGAACGCAC
>CAYRJS010000036.1:0-12854 GCA_964424535.1 uncultured Aquimonas sp. | reverse complement strand
GCTTTGGCCGGCTCGATGCCCTGGTCAACAACGCATCGGCCTTCTTTCCCACGCCCTTCGGCGAAACCACCGAAGCCTTGTGGGATGCGCTGATGACCACCAACGCCAAGGCGCCGTTCTTCCTCGCGCAGGCCGCCGCCTTCCACCTGCGCGAAGCACGCGGCGCGATCCTCAACCTGAGCGATGTCTATGCCGAGCGCCCGCGCGCGCGCCATTCGGCCTACTGCATGAGCAAGGCCGCGATGAGCATGCTCACCTATTCCCTGGCCCAGGAACTGGCCCCCGATGTGCGGGTCAACGCCATCGCACCCGGGGCCATCCTCTGGCCCGAAACCACCGAGGATCCCGACCTACAACACACCACGCTCGCCCGCACCGCCCTGCGCCGCACCGGCACCCCGGCGGAAATCGCCGAGGCCGCGGTGTTCCTGCTCGATGCCGCCAGCTACACCACCGGCCAGGTACTGCGCGTGGACGGGGGCCGCTGGCTGACGATCTGAAAGCCCGCTGCATATCGGGAACTGCATGCCGCATCGCAGGCGGAACTCCGATGGCCCGCAGCCTGCGCGACCACCAAACTCAACGAAGCGCAGCACAGCGGCCGGACCCGTCGGCCTCGACCCTCTCCCGCGCCGGAGCCGAGGTCGGACATGACGCCAGATATCGCTCGAGCCACTGATCCTGTTCCCACAACACGTGCATGACCGACTCGCGCGCCAGGTAGCTGTGGCTCTCCTGCGGCAGAAGCACCAGACGGGCGGGCGCACCCAGCGCGCCGAGTGCCGCGAAATACCGTTCGCTCTGCATCACCTGGGTCGCGGCATTGCCGTCCTCCTGACCGTGGATCAGCAGCAGCGGGGTTTTCATGGTTTCGGCGTGCAGGAACGGCGACATTGCCAGATACGCTTCAGGCGCCTCCCAGAGACTGCGCTCCTCACGCTGGAAGCCGAACGGCGTGAGCGTGCGATTGTAGGCACCGCTGCGGGCGATGCCGGCGGCGAACCAGTCCGTGTGGGTCAGGAGGTTGGCGACCATGAAGGCACCATAGGAGTGCCCGCCAACGGCGATCCGAGCCGGGTCGATGCAGCCCAGCTCGACCGCAGCATCAATCGCCGCGCGCGCGTTGGCCTTCAGTTGTGGCAGGTAGGTGTCGTTCGGCTCGCTGTCGCCCTCGCCGATGATCGGAAACGCCGCCTGATCCAGCACCGCATAGCCGCGCGCCGCCCAGAACACCGGCGATTTGAAGTCCAGTCGCGGGAACCGCCGGTTGTCGACAGTCGTCTGCGCGGCACTGCTTCGGGTTTTGTATTCGACCGGATAAGCCCAGATCAAAAGTGGAAGCTTGCGGTCGCTATCGCAACCCTGCTCCGGCAGGTAAAGCGTGCCGCCAAGGGACAGCCCATCGCCGCGCGTGTAGGGCAAAACCCGTTGCGTCACCCCGGCCAGTGGCGAGCCGAGTGGCCCGAAGTGCGTCAACCGCGTGCCGGTTACACCGGGTTCAAGCCGACGCAGATGGTAATCCGGCTGCTCGACGGGCGACTCGATCCGCAGCAGCAGGCTTCCCGTCCCCTCGCCGACCTGGGCGATGGCGGTCTCGACCTGGGCAGACGGCGCCGATTGGTAGGTGCGACTGCGGTTGCCGCTGTGCAGGTCGATGCGATCCAGGAAGGCCACCTCTCCGTCGGCGCCGACGCGATTGCCGACCAGCCAGGCATGGCCTTGTTCAAGGCGCAGCACCGGCTCCGCGAAACGGCCGGCCTGTCGTGAGAAGACACCCGGATCGGAGGCGGCATCCTGAAGGTCCCGCTCGATGAGAACGCGTGCAGGCTGCGAACCGTCCGGAGCAAACGCGTAAACGCGTGTCTCCCGTGTATCCCACCACTCGTCCCGCGCAACGGCGTCCTGCGCTGTGCCCCACAGGACTTCGCGCAGCCGGTTCTTCGTTTCCAGCAGCGTGCGGGGAGGTTCCACGAACGGCGCATCCCAGACCACGAGCGCATCGCGAGACGATGCGACATGCGCCGGGTCACCACCATCCAATGCCTCGAACCAGACCAGGGTTGCGGGCGCATCGGCGCGCCAGTCGATGTTCCTGCGTCCGGGCGGCACCGCCATGCGCCCACGCGGCAACGCCTCGGACAGTGGCCTGTCCGAAACCAGCAGGAGCTCTTTTCCGGCACGATCCAGCAGGGTGTGCCGTAACGGAAACCGGTCCAACGGGGCACGGTGGGAGAATGGGCGCTGCAGGGTCTCGGCCAGCAGCAGGCTGCCATCGGGCGAAAACCGGAGATCCCGATACAGCCCCGGCCCGGCCCAGTGCGTGGCCCGACCGCGAAGCGGCACGCGCATCAGCCGCGAGCTTGCCATCGCCTCGAACTGGCGCTCGTCCGCCGCGCTTCGCAGCAAGTCCTGGAAGGTCCGGTTCGAGACCTTCCTGCCGCCGCTTTCCTGCACCAGCGGGCCTTCGGGCAGCCTCTCGTACGCGTCTTCGTGTGGCTTCGACGCCGTCCGGACCTTGACCAGCAGCGCCTGACCGTCGCGGAACCACACCAGAGGATTGCCCAGAGTCGCGTTAACCCCACCGGCCAGCAGGCGGCGCGCGCGCATCGTGTGTGCATCGGCGACCCAAAGCTCGGCGCGATCCGCCGCCACCTGGACGAAGGCGAGGTGGCGACCGTCCGGCGACCAGATGACATGGGCCAGGCGCGCTTGCTCGGGCAGACCGGAAATCGCCACCGGAGAAGGATCGGTACCAATACGCTGAATCGAGAGCGCATGTGCCGGATCCAGCCGGATCGGGCGGTTGTCGCTCAGGGTGATGGTATGGGCCACCGCGTTGGCCGGATCGACGCGCAATCCGGCCAGCCGCAGGTCGGGCCGAGACAGCCATGCGAGGCTCTCGTAAGGTTCCCGATGAAGGTAGGCGATGGTTGCATTGCGCGGATCCAGCAAGGCCTGCGGCGTCGGTGGCATATCGGCCAGCGCCCTGATTTCCTCCGGCGGCAGCTGGTACCCGACGGTGCCCTGCGCGTTCGCACGCAGCCAGCCGGCACCGGTCAGCACCGCGGCCAGCACCAGCAACCCGCATCGCCACCCACCGCGATTTTGCGCAAAGCCCGATGGCGTCACGTCAGTCCTCCCCCCCTTCTGAACGCAGCGCCGTGCGGCAATGCTCATAGAAGGCCTCCACCAGAGGCTTGTCCCGCGCGCTGCTGGCCGACATGAAGACGTATTCCTGTTCGATGTCCGGGGTGAATCGCCGGCTGACGACGCCGGTCCAGGACGAGCGGCGTGACAGCAACTCGTTGACCAGTGCAATGCCGATACCCTCGGCCGCCAAGGCACAGGCCGCGCCGACGTTGTGCGCATCCATCCGCACGTTGGGGATCTTCCCGGCATCGCGAAACGCCCGATCAATCCGCATGCGCGTATGACTGGTGGCGTCCCCGACAAAGATGAGCGGCTCACCGGACAGCTCACGCGGCCCGATCGGGGCTGTCCCCCGGGCCAGCGGATGCTCCGGGGAGATCACGCATACCGTCGGACTGACCAGCAAGGGGCGGATCCGGATCCCCGGATGATCGATCGGCAGCTTGCCGAAACCGCAGTCCACCGCCCGCGTGGCCACCTGGTTCATCACCGTTGGTCGAGTGCGCGAATCGATATCCATCCGGATCCCCGGGTGCAGCGCAAGAAAGCTTGCGACCAGCTTCACCAGGGGCCCCTCCGCGAAACTCGGCGGCGCCACGAGGCGCAAACGCCCCACATTGGTTTCACGGATATCCCGCGCCAGATCGGCTATTCGCTCGATCCCGGCCAGCGCCAAGGTGGCCTCCTCATACAGCAGAAGCGCATGGGACACGGGGAACAGGCGTCCCTTGCTGCGGTGAAACAAGCGGAACCCCAGATCGCTCTCAAGCTGCGACAGCAGGCGACTGGCCGCCGGCTGGCTGATTCCGAGGCTCCGTGCCGCCGCCGTGACCGAGCCAAGACGAATGATTTCCCGGAACACTTCCAGGCTCTTGATCTGCGGCACCGCCATCACGTGCTCCCGCATTCAGCCATTGTCGGCATTCACCCTACCCGATCCGAGCGTCCACTGGCCGGCCCTCATCACTCCAGTTCCACCACGGGCAGCAGAAGCCGCGAATGGTGCTGCCGATCCATATGGATGCGGTTGTGCGCGACCTTCGATTCCGACCAGCGTCCCGGCGGCGCGTCCGTGTTCGGGTTGAGGTCGAAGTGGGGGAAATTGCTGCTGGAAACATCCAGTCGGATCCGGTGGCCGGCAAGGAATCGGTTGGCGGTGGCGAACGCCTCGACCTCGACCTCGACGATCTTCCCCGACTCCAGCATTTCCGGCCGCTCCCAGGAATTGCGGTAGCGCAGGCGCAGGATGCCGTCCGTGAGGTTCATCGCGAACCCCTGCGGCCAATCGCCACCTGTGGGGTACTCATCGATCAGCTTGATCGTCAGATCCGTATCCAGGCAGTCGGAGGAAACGAACAGCCGGGCCCGGATCGGCCCCGCCACCACGACGTCGCGAACCAGCGGCGCACTGCGGAAGCACAGGACGTCGGGCCGCTCGCCGATGTCCGCACCACTGCCGGTGCAGCCGAAGAAGCGGCTCTCATCACGCTGGTCGAAGGCGCCCGGCAGCATCAGCGCGTCCGCGGAGGTGATCGCACCACCGATGGTCGGAACCGGATCCTTCGGATCGAAACAGATTTCCATGGAAGCTTCATCATCACCCGGCGCGGCGGGCATCAGACTCCCGTTTGCGTGCAGATGCCAGGCCTCCTCCCGGGTGCCGGGCAACGGCCAATCCGGCGCGAATACCCAGCGGCCACCATGTTCAAGACGACCTTCCGGATCCCTGCGGCCACTGCCACCTCCCATCACGAAGATCGAGACCCGTCCACGGGCAAACGGATCGTCGCTGCTGCGCGCCAGCAGGAAGTCGTACCAGCGCCGGCGCAGTTCGAAGAACGAGCAGCCGAATACCGCATCCAGCGTCGCGTCAGGCCCAAAGTCGACGTCTCCGGAAAAGCGCCGTGATCGCTGCCCATGGGTCCATGGGCCCATGATCAGGTGCACCGGGCCGCGTTTGCGCGCCGACAGTCCCAGGTAGTTCTCGGTGGCCGTGCGCACATAAGGGTCGTACCAACTCGACATGTGCACCATCGGCACGTCGGCATAGGCATCGTGATGGTCCTGCGCGCACAGGGCAGGCTGCCGCCAGTACGGCCCGAAATCGCCCTGCTCCCATTGCTCGAACAGGTAATCCTCATATTCCGGCGCGGCGCTTACCGGCGAGCGCCCGCGCGCCCACGGCATGCGGTGGAACCACTCGCGGATATCCTGCGCCTGCAGGGTCGCTTCGCGTATCGGATCATGCCGCGTTTCAGGGCTCAGAAGCGCATGCTTGAACGCCCAGGTCGCCTGCTTGAGCTCGAACGCACCGCCCTGACGGATCCCGCCCTGATAGGCATTGGAGAACCCTCCCGAATCGATGAACTGGGCCGCGAGGCCCTCGGGGGACAGACAGCCCAGCGCGGTCTGCACGTGGGCGCAGTAGGACAAGCCCTGGGTCAGCACCCGACCATCGCACCAGGCCTGCGAGCGCAGCCAGGCGAGCGTGTCGAAACCGTCCTCGGCCTCGGCCGTGTACTTGGTGAAGCCGCCCTCGGAACCGTAGCGGCCACGACAGTCCTGCATGGCCACGGCGTATCCGTGGCTGGCGAACCAGCGGGCGATGGCAGGTTTGGACAAGGGCTGGTCGCCCCCGGCAATCAGGTCCGATCGCGCGGTGCCACACTTGTCATAGGGCGTGCGCTCGAGAATGCACGGCCAGCGCGTCGGCCCGGTACCCGTGAGCGACTGCGGCAGGTACAGATCGGTGGCCAGATGGATGCCATCGCGCATCGGCACACGCAGGTCCAGCACCTCGCCCACCGGATGGGGGCCGGGCTCAAGGCCGCAGACCGGGCTGGGCGGGATGGGATCGAGGTGTCGCATGGCGCGCTCAGTAGCCGATCCGCACGGCGATCAGCAGGAAAGCCATGGCGACCAGGCTCAGCGCCAGTGTCAGTGGCAGCATGAAGCGGACCCAGCGCCCATAAGGCACCTTGGCCATCGCCAACATCGCAAGCATCAGGCCGGAGGTCGGGCTGACGGTGGCCATCAGTCCGTTGCCGAACAGGTAGGCCAGCACCACCGTGTTGCCGCTCAGGCCCGACAACTGCCCGATCGGCCACAGGATCGGGATGCTGATGGCCGCCTTGGCCGAGGTGGACGGAATCAACACATCCAGTCCCGCCTCGGTCACCATGATCGCGAGCGAGGCCGCCCACGGCCCTTTCCCCTGGATCACCGACGCCATGGCATTGACCACGGTGTCCAGCACCTGACCATCCTGGAGCAGGACGTGGATCGCACCGGCCAGGCCGATCAGCAGCGATGGCAGCACCATGCCCTTGATGCCCTCGATAAAGGCATCCGCGCTGCTGCGCGCGCCCAAGCCGCCCACCACGGCCAGCACCACGGTCACCGCCAGATAAAACGCGCTGAGCTCGTTGTAGTGCCAGTGCCAGGTGCGCCCGGCAAACACCATCAGCACGATGGACAGGCCCAGCAGTACCAGCACGCCCAGATGCCGGCCCGACAACGGGTTTTCCTGGACGTCGAACGTGGCCCTGGCAAAGCCGCTGCGCCGGATTCGCCAGAGCAGGTACGGAATGCCCAACGCCATGAACACGACCAGCACCGCCAGCCGCATGCCGAAACCGCTGAACATCGGTTCGCCCACGATGCCTTGGGCGATGGGCAGGACCACGGGATTGCTGACCGAAGCGATATAGCCGAGCTTGGCGGCGATCAGCAGCATACCCACCGCAAACAGGCTGTCGAGTCGCAGGCGCTCGGCCATCGACAGGAGCACCGGCAGGACGACGAGGTATTCGGAGATCAGCCCGAGGAACGCGCTGCCTATGGCCAGGGCCGTCATCAGGACCGGCGCCAGCAGGTAGACGTTGCCGCCCGAACGGTGCACCAGGCGATCCAGCCCGGCATCGAGTGCGCCGGTTTGCTTGAACACGCCGAACAGGCCGCCCACGAACAACACCATGAAGATCAGCGGTGCGTTTCTCACCAGTCCGCGGGGAATCGCGTGGAACACGGCCATGATGCTCGCCGGGCTCGCCGCCTCATCCGCCACACCCACGCCCAGCACATGCCCCAAATCACGGGACTTCTCGATCACCGAGTAGGTGTCGGGAATCACCCGTCCATCGGCCCGCTCGAACGCACCCGAGTCCAGAACCCAGGTCAGCACCGCGCTGAGCACCAGCACCGACAACAGCATCAGGACCGGATGCACGTCCAGCTTCCAGCGTGATCGACCGGGGCGCGAAATCGCGGGTTGAGGAACCTGGGACATGTAAGACGAATCTCCGAATCGCGGTCTAGCAAAACCGATCGCGGGCGATACCGACCCCATCAGGTATCGCCCAAGCGCCAAAACAAGGCTATACGGTCACCCTGTCCTCAAAAATCAAATGAGGCCTTCAGGTAGTAGAAGCGTCCGATCGGGTTGTAGGTGCTCATGTCGAAGTTGAGATCGCCGCCGTTGACGTAGGAACGCGGTGGATCCCGGTCGAACAGGTTCTGGACACCAAGCGTCCACTTGAGCGGCCACTTCTCCATCGCGTAGGCACCCCAGACGTTGTGCGTCAGGTGCGAAGGGATCCGCCCGAAAGCCGGCGCCGGGCCTTCGTCGGTGCGGCCGATGTAGTACGCGCTCCAGTTCGCCGACCAGGCGCCCTTCGACCAGTCCACCCGCGTATTGGCACGCCAGCGCGGGAAGCTCTCACGTGCAATGTCCGACATGCCCGCCCGGCGCGATAGCCGGACCTCACCGTTGGGCAGGGTGTCGTAACGGTCATAGGCACTCAGTCGCGTCAGCGTCAGCATCAACTCGAAGCGACCAAGGTCTCCCTCGGGCAACTCGTAGCGGAACGTGCTGTCGATACCGCTGGTTTTGATCCGGTTGAGGTTGATGGGACCGTCGCTCAGGTTGATGATCTCGCCGGTGCCCGTGTCACGACGGATGAAGTTGCACCGCAACCCGGTATTGGCGCACAGATTCAGCAGATTCTGCGAGCCGAAGTTGGAAATGGCGTCGTCCAGGTCGATCTCGTACCAGTCCAGCGACCAGCTCAACCGCTTCACTGAAGACGGCGTGTAGATGAAGCCCACGCTGCGGTTGGTCGAGGTCTCGGGCATCAGGTCCGGGTTGCCACCGACGGTGGAAATGATCGCGCCACCGGCAAAGTTGGACTGGTGGTAGCTCGTCGGTACACCCGCGCAACCCGGCAGGCTACCGCCACCGTTGTTGCAAGGATCCACGGCCGGCAGGTTGGTCGTGCGCAGACCGGCATACAGCTCGTTGATCGAGGGCGCGCGGAATCCTTGCGCCCAGGTCGCACGCAGCATCAGGTCTTCCACCGGCCTCCAGACCAAGCCCGCCTTGCTGTTGGTGGTATTGCCGAAGGTGCTGTAGCGCGAGTGCCGGCTGGCCAGGGACAGCTCCAGTTGGCGCGCGCCCGGCATATCAGCCAGCAACGGGATGTTGAACTCGGCATAGGCTTCCTTCAGATCGTAGGAACCGCGCGTCGGCAGCCGGGGAGCCGATGTCGTGCGCCGGTCGTAGCTGATGAATTCGGGCGCCTGATTGATATAGGGGCTCGGATCATCCCAACCTTCCTCCTTGCGGTACTCGACGCCTGCGGCAAAAGCCAGCGCGCCGGCCGGCAGCTGGAACAGGTCGCCGGTCAGGTTTGCCGTGAAGTCGCGCTGCCGAGTGCCGTTGTAGTCGATACCCACCGCGCGGATGTAGTCGGCCATTTGCGGTGTGATCGCTCCGAACACGTTGAGCGGCACGCAATTGTGTGCGGCACACCGATCGTTCGGCCCCAATGCCAGCGCAACGCGATCAAGATCGATCTGCCCATCTGAAATCCAGCGCGCCTTGTTCTGCGCCCAGGTGTAGAAGGCGTTCCATTCCCAGGCATTGGAGAACTCACCCTCCAGGCCTGCAGCCAGGCGCGAGGTGTTGACCTTCTGCGTGTTGAGGCGCGGCCCCACTTCTTCCATCATCCGGACGACTTCGAAGCTGGTGCCGCTGCCGCGAAACTCCACCCCGAACGGGTTGAAGGGATGATCGGCGGGAATGGTCATGCCATCACCGCCACGAATTCGCGGAGTGGCCGCGGAAAAGCGCTGGCTGGACTCGCGCGAATTGAACATCCCCTCGAGCACCAGCGTGGTGGTTTCTCCGATATTGAATCGGGTCTGACCATAGGCACCCTTGCGCTCGAGTGGACCGACCAGCGTGGTGTCGGGCTTTTCGTTGTAGACGTCCACGCTTGGATTGTCGGGACGAAAACCGGTTCCGTCCCATACGAACGGCGCGGTGCCCAGATCCCCAACCGGAATGCTGTTGCGGAATCGACCCGTCGGCGTGTTCCTGCTGAAGCCGCGCAGCGGTTCCATCGCGAAATCCCGCTCGCGCACCAGGATCTCCTCGGTATCTGCCACCGTGGCGGTCAACAATGCCGAACCCCAGTCACCGGAGCGGCCCCAAAGAACATCCTCGTTGTGAGTGAAACCGTCGCCTTCGTCCGTGATGCCGAGATACGCGCTGAGGCGCAGCCCATCGTAGTCGGCGAAGGTGACGATATTGATCACGCCGGCGATGGCGTCGGCACCGTAGATGGCGGTCGCGCCATCGAGCAGCACCTCGATGCGCTCGACGGCGGCCAGCGGGATCGTGTTGAAATCCACGAAGTCACGGAAACCACGAGTACCCGCGCCGTTGACCCAGCGCCGCCCGTTCACCAGTACCAGCGACCGGTTCGGGCCCAGGCTGCGCAGGTTGATGGAGCTGGACCCATGGCTGGTACCACCCGACCCGGTGGAGTTGAAGCTCGAGCCCACCGCGGGTAGTTTTTGCAAAAGCTCGCCAATCGAAATGATGCCCGAGGCTTCGATTTCGGCACGTTCCACCGTGAAGACCTGGCTCGGCGCCGTCTCGTCCACGCGACGGATGCGCGAACCCACCACACTGACCGCGTCCAACGTATGGACCTGTGACTCATCTACGGCTGCGGCTTCATCGACCACCTGTGCCATCAAGGCCGACGGCGCAGCCATGAAAAACAATGTTCCCGTGAATGCGATGCCCGCGAGTCCACCGCAACGACGTTTCCCAATGACACCCCTGCCCTTGTTCATGACCTTCTCCTCGATACCCCAACAAAGAGGCTCGCATCCGAGCCTCGTCCCGTCATCGAGTAATCCACACGCAGGAAGGTGATGCAATCTTATTGGTGGATCTCATCAGCCTATGCATTATTTGCATGGCAACCTGTCGACCGACCTAAGGGAGTTGAAGTACGCCTTTGACGCGGGCCCAGGAGCATCCGCGGGCTCGCCTCAGTTCTCGAACCCATCGAAGAAGACCCCGGCTGCGTCGAACTCGTAGGCTCCGATGTCGATCGGACCGGATACGGGGCGCAGCGCGGCAGCCGCTGGATGCACATACTGATAACCCGGCTGAAGCGATTGCCCCGCGCCCGCACCGGGTGCGGCGCCGGCATCAATCACCGCACCGGCGGTGGGCAGCAGGCGATAGTCGTACTGCGCCGGATCCACGAACAACGCGGCGCTGCCGGCATAGTTGTGGTCGAGCACGGTGCCGGCGTGGGAGGTGATCGTGCCGGCCCCATGGAAGATGTTGTTGCGCGCCAGCGGCGCTTGGCTGGTGCCGGCGTGGATGCTCATGAAGGTGCCGGCGCTGCGCTGGTTGACAAAGGTATTGTTCACCACGAAGAGCCGGTGGTCGGCGTTGGCTCCCGCTCCTTCGCTCAGGTAGTCGAGCATCGCGCCGTTCTGGCTGGTGGCGGGCTGCTGGATCAGATTGCCGATCACGAAGGTCAGCCCGCCATTGGGAAGGGAGAGCTCGTAGCTGGCGGTGGCGCCGGTCTCGCCGGTGAGCCGGCTGTAGAGGATGTCGTTGCGGGCCGCGCGCGACTTCAGCAGGTGCCCCACGACCGCATGGTGCGACCAACTGTGGCGGAACACCAGGTGCCCGATGTTGCCGATGTAGAGATTGTGCGAATACCCGTCGCCATGGCCGTTGTGGGAAAACTCGCTGTACTCGATGGTGATCGTGCTGGCGGGATTGGCGCTGGTGAGGATGCCGTTCTCGTTGTGGTGGAAGTAGACGCCCCGCAGGATGAGATTGGTGCCCTCCTGGCGGATCGCTGCGCCGTTCCTGTCGGGCACGGTGCAGCCGGACAGCTCGACGTTCTCGATCATGGTGTCGTTGCCGGCGATCACCCAGATCGCCTTGCCCTGCGCATGCTGGCCGTTCGCGGCGATGTGGGGACGGCCATTGACGCCTCGCAGGGTCAGGCCGTTCCTCGTCCAGGTGCAGACATCGCCGGCGTAGCTACCGGCCGCATCCACTTCGATGGTGTCACCATTGGCGGCAGCCGCGATCGCCGCACAGGGTTTGGCAAAGGGCTGGCCGGGACCGACGCGAAGCGTGGCGCCGGCAGCCAGGGTCGGGGCGGCAAGCAGCAGCGCAAGAACAGGAAGGGCTGGTTTCATCCTTGAACTCCCGGTGTGCCGGCCGATCATGCCATGCGCGCCATCTCTCGCGCCGGATCACCCGCGCGAGCCAAGGCTTTACAGTACCAAGGCTTCCACAGCCGCCGGTGTGGCGTGGTCCGCGTGCTCACGCCATAGCGCGGCCAAGGCCTTGTCTGACAGCGGGTCGATGAATTCCGGCACCAGCATGGCCAGGGGCTCGAGCACGAAGGCATGCCGCAGTTCCGGTCGCGGCAGGACCGGGCTTCCGGGTGCCTGCTGCACCCGGTCGCCGAGGAACACCAGGTCCACGTCGAGGGTGCGGGAGGAAAAGCGCGGCACGTCGCGGCGCCGGCCATGCGCGTCTTCGAGCTGATGGAACAGGTCGTGCAACTGCACCGGGTCGAGCCCGGTTTCGAACGCCGCGGCGGCATTGAGGAAGTCCGGCCCGTCGAACCCCACCGCGCGATAACGCAACACCGGTGAATAACGTATCCCGGGAAAGGCCGCCCGCAGGTCGCGCGCGGCGGCGCGCAGGTTCGACTCGGGATCGATATTGCTGCCGAGGCTGAGCAAGGCCAGTGCCATGGGCGTTCCAGGAGGGGATCGGGGCAGGCGCGGATTCTATCGCCGCTGCGGGCTTTCGCCGTTTTCCGGCAACACCAGATGGCTCAGACCACTCTTGAGGTCATGGCCGCTGGGCGTCTGGAAGACCCGCAGGCCGAACTCGGGCAATACCGCGAGCAGGTGGTCGAAGATGTCGGACTGCACGCCTTCGTACACCAACCAACGGGTATCGGCGGTGAAGCAGTAGATTTCCAGCGGCAGGCCGGTGCTGCCCGGCTGCAGCTGACGCACAATGATGGTCATGTTGCGGTTCACCCCCGGATGGGCCCGCAAGTACTGGTCGACATAAGCGCGGAAGGTACCCAGGTTGGTGAGCCGGCGACGGTTGGCCGCATCCCTTTCCCCCCATTCGCCCAGTGCCCGGTTCCAGTCCGACAACTCGTTGGCCTTGTTCTCGAGGTAGTCGTCGAGCAGTTGCAGGCGGCGAAGGCGGGCGTTCTGCGGTTCGTCGAGAAAGGCAACCGAAGTCTGGTCGAGATGCAGCGCGCGCTTGATCCGCCGTCCGCCGGACTCCTGCATCCCGCGCCAGTTGCGGAAGGAATCGGACAAAAAGCGCTTCATCGGAATGGCGCTGA
>CAYRJS010000035.1:0-15222 GCA_964424535.1 uncultured Aquimonas sp. | reverse complement strand
AATTCCGCCCGTGGCTTCATGTTTGCCCTGGGCTGCATCCAGGCCCGCAAATGCCATACCGGCACCTGCCCGACCGGCATCACCACCCAGGACCCCAAGCGCCAGAAAGCCCTGGACGTGAAGGACAAATCCGCCCGCGTGCACAACTTCCATGAAGGCACGCTGGAAGCCTTGAAGGAACTGCTGGCGGCGGCTGGTCTGAGACACCCTGCTGAATTGGGCCCCGAACACATCATTCGCCGCCTGTCGAACCATGAAGTGCGCTCGCTGCAGGCGCTGCACGCCTGGGTCAAGCCAGGCGAGTTGCTGACCGGTAGCTGCGAACACGCCCTGTTCCAGCGTTTCTGGGCCGAGGCCACGGCCGACAGTTTCAACCCGCCACCGGGCATGCTTGCTTTGCGTCGAAGCAAGGCCGCCTGAAACCACTTTGCACACGCGCCGTTGCGGGATTGACCTCGAAGACTCTGCGCAATCACAAGGCCTGGGATAAAATCGGGTGATGGCCACCAATCGACCTTCCCTGCAACGCTACTTTCTCTCCGGATTGCTCACCCTGTTGCCGCTATGGTTGACGGTGATCGTGTTCCGCTTCGTTTTTGGTGTGCTGTCGGACCTGAGCCGCCCCGTGATCACGCCGTTTCTGGCGCGCCTGACCGAAACTTTCCCCGTGACTCTGGGCTGGCTGGGAGCCACCTGGGTGCAAACGGCGCTGGCTCTGGTCGCCACCTTGCTGGTGATCATCGCCGTGGGCATGATGGCGCACTGGGTGATCGGCCAGCGCCTGTTGCGTTGGTTCGAAGCCGGGGTCCAGCGTATCCCGGGCGCCAACCTGATCTACGGCGCGGTGCGCAAGTTGATCGATATCCTGCAAACCCAGCCCGAAGGCGCACAACGGGTGGTATTGATCGACTTCCCGCATCGGGACATGAAGGCCATCGGCTTTGTCACGCGCATGCTCAAGGATGAAACCGGCACTCGGGAACTGGCCGCCGTCTACGTCCCGACCACACCCAACCCAACGTCCGGGTATCTGGAGGTGGTGCCGGTGGAGAACCTGACACCGACCGACTGGAGTGTCGATCAGGCCATGAGTTTCATTATTTCCGGCGGTGCCGTCAGCCCCGAAACCATCCCTTTCAGTCGCAATCCACCGCCTTTTTCCTGACCAGCACCCTGCGCTTGACTGGCAAGCACGGCCTGACGGACCCACAATAGGCCCATCCCACCCGAGCTTTATCCAGTGTCCAAGCCTATCCATCTCATCGCTGCTGCAGCCCTGCTCCTGGGGCTGCTGCCAGCCCATGCCCAGGAGCTTGAAGCCCCCGCACTTGAGCTTGATCACGCGATTGAAGATGCGTTTGATCAAAAGCTCAAGCAAGTTGCGGATGACGACACCAGCGATGCCAGCGTTGCTGCCAAGCTCGATGCCAAAGGCACGCCCTACGAGATCGATGAGGATGGCGACTACCGCATTCTGGTGAATCTCGATGACGGTCGCTCGCAACTGGTCTGGGTCCGCAACGTGGTGCATACCACCGACGAGCAACGCATCCGGGAAATCTGGTCCTACGGCCTGCGTTCGGACGAGCGTCGCCTGCCGGCACATATCGCCAATCGCCTGCTGTCGGCCAATATGGACCTGATCCTGGGTGGCTGGGCACGTCAGGACGGCAATGCCCTTTTGATCATCAAGATCGACGCCGATGCCGATGCCGATACCCTGGACGAGGCCATAGACCTGGCCGCCTCGATCGCTGATCGCATGGAGCAGCAGCTGGTGACCGGGGACGAACTGTGAGTCACCCCGTTCCGCGTGTCACCGTAGCCACGATCTGCGCCCGTGATGGCGCTCTGTTGTTCATCGAGGAAGAAGGCAAACACGGCCAGCTCGTGTTGAACCAGCCCGCCGGACATCTGGAGCCGGGCGAAAGCCTGGTGCAGGCCGCGGTTCGGGAAACCCTGGAAGAATCGGCCTGGGCCGTGCGCATCACCCATCTGGTCGGCATCTATCAATGGCGGACACCGGATGGAGCCGAGTTCGTGCGCATAGGCTTTGCCGCCGAACCCCAGCAACACTTTCCCGAGCAGCCCCTTGATGCCGGCATCCACCGTGCCCTGTGGCTGACCCCGGCGCAGATGCGCGTGGAACGCGAACGCCTGCGCAGCCCCATGGTTGAGGCACTGGTGGACGATTGGCTGGGCGGAGCGCGCTACCCCTTGCAGATGGCGCACCGGTTGCTGGCATGAGTTCGCCTGCTTTCGAGGTCATGGCCGGGATTTCCGGCGGTGTCGATTCCGCCGTGGCCGCCTTGCTGTTGCAACGCCAGGGATTGCGTGTGGCCGGCCTGTTCATGCAGAACTGGGACGACGACGGCAGTGGCGAATGTCGGGCCGAAGAGGATCGGCGCGATGCCGTGGCCATCTGCGGCCAGCTGGGTATTCCGTTTTTCATGCGCAATTTTGCCCAGGAATACTGGCACGGCGTATTCGAGCACTTTCTCGCCGAATACCGGGTCGGGCGCACCCCGAATCCGGACGTGCTGTGCAATCGGGAGATCAAGTTCCGCACCTTTCTCGATGAAGCCCGGGCCCTGGGCGCCGAACGCATTGCCACCGGTCACTACGCCCGCGTGGATCAGGTTCAAGGGCGATATCGCCTGCTGCGGGCCCGCGATACGGCCAAGGACCAAAGCTATTTTCTCCACGCACTCGGGCAGGAAGCCCTGGCCTCCACGCTGTTTCCCATTGGTGAACTGAACAAGCCGCAGGTGCGCGAACTGGCCCGGGAGGCTGGCTTTGCCGTATCGGAAAAACGCGATTCCACCGGCATCTGCTTTATCGGCGAACGTGACTTTCGCAACTTTCTCGGTCAATACATTCCGGCCCAGCCCGGCCCCATCGTGGATGTGAGCGACGAAGTCCTGGGCGAGCACGAAGGCGTGTTCTATTACACCCTGGGCCAGCGCGAAGGCCTGCATCTGGGCGGGATTCGTGGTCGCCCGCAAGCACCGTGGTTTGTGGTCGGCAAAAATGTCGCCACCAATACCTTGTACGTGGATCAAGGCCACGACAGTCATTACCTGATGTCGCAGCGTCTGCGTGCCTCGCAAGCCAGCTTTGTCGCTGGGATTGCTCCGGCTACGCAATTTGTTTGCACCGCCAAGACCCGTTACCGCCAGCAGGACGAAGCCTGTCAGGTGCGCGTGCGCGACGATGGCGGTCTGGAAGTGGAGTTCGAGCGCCCGCAACGAGCTGTCACGCCAGGCCAATCGGTGGTGTTCTATCAGGGCGAGGAATGTCTGGGCGGCGCCGTGATCGATGCCACCGACGCCCCCCTGGGCGGGCTTCAGGCGGATTGATCCAGAAGCAGGCGCCGCAGGATCGCGGCATAGACCTCGGGCAACAGTTCCAGATCTGCCATAGGCACATATTCATCGACCTGATGGATGCTGGCATTGACCGGCCCCACCTCCACCACCTCGGCACCCAGCGGCGCGATAAAGCGGCCATCGGAGGTGCCGCCGGCGGTGTTTTCCTCCGGCGTCTGCCCCGTAGCCTCGAAGATCGCGGCCCGAACCTGGGCCCGTAGGTTGCCTTCCGGAGTAAAGAACGGCTCGCCGGAACGATGCCAACGCAAGGAAAAATCCAGTTCGGCCTGACGCAAACTGGATTCCACGGCCTCGATCAGGGCATCCGCACTCCAGGCCGGGTTGTAGCGGAAATTGAATTGCACCTCCAAAGTGCCGGGAATGACGTTGCTGGCCCCGGTACCGGCCCGGATATTGGCAATCTGGAAGCTGGTCGGAGGAAAGTCCGCACTGCCTTCATCCCAGCGTCGCGCCACCAGTTGCGCCAGCACCGGCAAGGCGCGATGCACCGGGTTGTCGGCCAGATGCGGATAGGCCACATGGCCTTGCACCCCGCGCACCTCCAGCGTGCCGGTAAGAGAACCACGGCGACCGATACGAACGGTGTCGCCCAGGCGTGCGTGTGCTGAAGGCTCGCCCACGATGCAGGCATCGATCCGCTGGCCGCTTGCGGCAAACTGCCGGGCCACCGCGCGCACGCCATCCAGGGCTTCGCCTTCCTCGTCTGAAGTCAGCAACAAGGCCACGGTGCCCGGATGGTTCGGATGCGCCGCCACGAACCGTTCCAGCGCCACCACCATGGCTGCCACCGAGCCTTTCATATCGGCTGCGCCCCGACCATACAGGCGTCCATCGCGCACCACAGGCGCAAACGGATCGTGGCTCCAGGCCTGCCGTGGCCCGGTCGGCACGACATCGGTATGGCCGAGAAAACACAGCACCGGCGTACCGCTGCCGTGCGTAGCCCAGAGGTTTTTCACCACGCCCACGGGCATTGGCTGGAGTTTGAATCCGGCGTTTTGCAGGCGTTTCCCGATCAACTCCTGGCAGCCACCATCTTCCGGCGTGATCGAAGCACGACGGATCAGTTCGCAGGCCAGGTCCAGTACCTCGGACATGGATTCAGTGCCCAAAGCGCTTTTTGTAGAGCGCATCCTTGAAGCCCACCGACACCACGCCATCCTCGGTCACCGTAACCGGGCGCTTGATCAACTGCGGATATTCCTTCAGCAACAACTGCCATTCCGGATCGGAACCCGGCGTTTTGCGATTGGGCAGCAGGTTGCGCCAGGTCGTCGAACTGCGGTTGATCAGGGCATCCCAGCCACCCAGTTGCTCGGCCCAGGTCTTGAGTGTGGCCGGTTCCACGCGGTTCTGGCGATAGTCGATAAATTCGTAGTCGATATTGAATCGTTTCAGCCAGTTAGTGGCTTTCTTGCAGGTATCACACGATGTCAGACCATAGAGTTTGACGCTCATGGCTCACTCCGCAAAAGTTCATTGATCGAGGTTTTTGAGCGCGTGCGGGCGTCGACTTTCTTCACGATCACGGCGCAATACAGCGAATGACTGCCATCGGCAGCTGGCAGAGAACCGGCCACCACCACGCTGCCAGCCGGCACCCGGCCATAGCTCACCGACCCAGTACTGCGATCGTAGATCTTCGTCGATTGACCGAGAAACACGCCCATGCCGATCACGCTGCCCTGCTCGACCACCACCCCTTCCACCACTTCCGAACGCGCGCCGATAAAGCAATCGTCCTCGATGATGGTCGGCGCCGCTTGCAAGGGTTCCAGCACACCACCGATACCGACTCCGCCGGACAGGTGGCAACGGGCACCAATCTGGGCACAAGACCCCACCGTGGCCCAGGTATCGACCATGGTGCCGGCCCCGACATAAGCGCCGATATTGACGAAACTGGGCATCAACACCACATCGCGGCCCAGATACGCACCCCGACGTACCACCGCGCCTGGCACCACGCGCGCGCCCACGGCGCGAAAATCGCTGTCATCGGATCCAGCAAAACGCAGCGGTACCTTGTCCCAGAACGGCGCTGGCGCAGCTTCCATCACACCACTGTCACGCAGGCGGAAGGACAGCAGTACGGCCTTTTTCAGCCAGGTATTCACCTGCCAACCCGAAGCTCCCGCTTCAGCCACGCGCAAATGGCCGGTTTCAAGTGCCGACAAGGCACCGTCCACGGCATGGCGCAATTCAGGGTTTGCGGCAGCAGGGGTCAATTCGCTGCGATCTTCCCAGGCAGCCTCGATGGTGTGTCGCCAGGTGGCGATGCTGGAATCGGCAATGGTCATTACATCCTCCTTGAGCAGCGGCAAGCCTAGCCGGTACCGCCACGCGATGGAACTGCACCGGCAAACCCATTGCTGGCTACAGCAGCCCTGCCCTGTGTACGATGCACGGCTTCCCGGCTTCCGTATGGCCATACCCGCGCCGTTCTTGAACCATGTCGACCCGCAACCAACCCGTTCCCTTCTGGAATCGTCTGGGTGAAATCACCCGTTATCCATTCCAGGGTGCCGCCCTGATCAGCCTGCTGCTGTACAGCCTGCTGGGCTTTTTGCAGTGGCTGCCCGGCATTGGCTGGTTTCTGAATCTGGTGGTCTGGTTCGCGATCTATCGCTATGCCTTTGAAATCCTCCTGCGCACCGCCAATGGCTCGATGCGGCCACCGGAACTTGCGACCTACAGCGACAGTGGCACGGTCTGGAGCTTTTTCGGCCTCTGGATTCTTTACGCCCTCATCTTCATCGTCAGCGTGTTTGTGGCCGGGCCTATCGCAGGTCTGCTGGTAATGCTGGTACTGACCTTGCTCATGCCCGGTGCCATCGTCGCTCTGGCCATGGGCGACAACCTGCTCCACGCCCTCAATCCAGCCACCGCCCTGGAGATGATCCGGCGCATCGGCGCTCCCTACTTTGCCGCCTTCGGGCTGTTGTTCGTGATCCAGATCAGCGCCGCCAATGCCGGCGGCATCCTGGCCCGGTTCATGCCCTGGCTGCTGGCCGAACTCGTGGTCAGTGCCGCCACCTTGTGGGGTCTGTTCGCCACCTTCCACCTGATGGGTTACCTGGTATTCCAGTACCACGAAGCCCTGGGTTTCACACCCGGGGAAACCGCGCGCAAGCCAGGCCTGCGCACCCGCGACACCGATCTGATGGATACCGTCCACGAGCAGGTTGCCGATGGTGATATCGAAGCGGCCATCGCACGCTTGCAGGAAGACATGCGAGTTCGCGCCGTGCCCATCGAAACCCATGTGCTGTATCGCAAACTGTTGCGCAGCCGCAATGACACGACCGCACTGGTCGAACACGCCGGCCTGTACTTGAACTTGCTGCTGCTGGAAAAAAAGGACGCCCAAGCTCTGGCCCTGGTCAACGAGACCCTGGCGATCGATCCTGATTTCACTCCGCTGCAGGCCAGTGACGGCCATCGTCTGGCGCAACGCGCCCTCGGTCTGGGCCAGAGCAAACTGGCTTGCGACCTGTGGACGGCCCTGCTCAAGCGCTGGCCGCGTGATCCGGATCGGGTGGATTGGGCCGTGGCTGTGGCGCCCTTGCTGGCCCAGCGCAACCGCATCGGTCTGGCGCATATCCTGCTCGAACGCAGTGCCCGCAACCTGGAAGATCCCGGGCAACGCGCCCGCATCGAAGAAGCTCAAGCCGCCTTGCCGCCAGCCTGACGATCAAGATCAGGAGCTACCCAGCTCGGCACCCTGGTTCAACAAGAATCGCGCCTTGCCGGCCTCCGGGGCCTGGGCAAAGCGACTGCAGATCTGTTCGAGAGTGGCATGGAAGGCTTCGATTTCACCGGCATCGCGCCGGGCCAGCGCCAGGGCAAACCATTGAGAAGCACTGGCTCCATCGGCCAGCCAGCGTGTCAACAGGGCTTCTACCTCGTCGTATTGACCCAACGCCATCCAGCGCCGATACAAGGTGAGCTGCCATGAACCTGACGGCAGCGACTGGCCGATGGACGCGTACTCTTCCAGCAGATCAAATTGCAGGCGCACCTGTTGCCGGGTGCTGGCTTTGCTGAGCAGCAGGGTCTGGGCCCGGATCCGGGTTTCATCAGGGTGGTTGCCAAGCCGGGCAGCACGATAATGCAAAAGCAGAGCCTCGAAGTTCTCCGGCTGTCGCACCAGCACGGCCGCCAGATTGGCCTCGGCGGTATTCAGGTCCATGCGGCCCAGAGCTTGACGGACCTGGTCCAGTTCAAACGCATCATCGGCAGTGTCGTCACTCGCCTCCGCGAAAAAGGCTTCCCGTAGCCGCCCCGTATGCAGCAGCAACCAGCCGACCAGAGCGCCGGTGATCAATCCGCCCAGATGGGCATCAAAACCGATACCGGCTTCGGCATTGAAAATCAGGTTGAAGGCTTCCCAGCCAATCCAGGCCGGCAACAGCCAGATGGCCGGTTTTTTCACGTAGCCGAAGGCAACGAAGAACCACCAGAAGAACCGCACCGGGCGTCGACCCCAGATCACGCAGAACGCCCCCATCAAGGACGCAATCGCACCTGAGGCGCCCAGACCACCACCGCTTTCACCCCAACCCCAGGCCAGTGAAAACGCCGCCGATCCGAAGATGCCGGCGAGATACAACACGGCAAAACGCCATTCTCCCAGCGGACCTTCCACCAGCAGGCCCAGGGCAATCAGAAACACCAAGTTGCCAACCAGATGCATGACCCCGCTGTGCAAAAAGGCGTGGGTCACCATGCGCACGGGGTCGATTTCGGTATTGCGCAGCAGATAACGCCAGGTGGTGACATGACTCAGACGCTGATCAAAATCCTGCTCCAGATGCAGCGTTTGTGCGGCTTCGGAACCGATCGGATCGGCCTTTGCATCCGGTACCGATGCACGGATGGCCGTATCCACGCGTGCATCCATCAGGCGCTGCCAGAACAAAAACGAAGCCTGGTCGTCAGGCTCCACTTCCGCGACATCGGCTCGTGCGGAATGCGCCTTCTCGTGCTCCAGATAATCCAGATAAGCCGGCCACTGTTGCTGGGCCAAGCCGGATTCGTCGTACCACACCTCAAGCGCCTGCAAACGCGCAAAATCACCGTGCTGGACCAGGCTGAAGACCAACACGTTGATGACCACCAGGATCGCCGTAACGAACGGGAAGGTATTGCGATTCAAGGGCCGATGCAGAGGCAGGATCAGCATGCCGATCCTGCCTGATTCTGCAATTCAAGCCTGAAAAATGCCTGGATGACGACAGCTTTCACTGGATTGAGCAGGATCAGCCTGCTTCGCCGTGATGGTGCTGCATGGTGTCCAGCGCCAGCAGGGAATGGGCATAGGCGCCACCAGCGCGCATTTCGGCCGCCACCCAGATCGCTTCCATGATCTGTTCCTGGCTGGCACCCTTTTTCAGGGCTTCAGCAGTATGGCCCTTGATGCAATACGGGCATTGGGTGACATGGGCCACGGCCACGGCGATCAACTGCTTGGTGACATTGGGCAAGGCGCCATCGGCAAATACCGCAGCGCTGAAATTGCGGAACGCCTCCAGCGGCTTGGGTGCCAGTTCGCGGCGCTTGCGGGACAGCTCGGCACTGGTTTGCGGGAAGATCGGGCTTTCCATCGTCTACTCCTTGGGTGATGAAATCCAACCCGTCCATTGTGCCCCCGCAGAAACGTGGAAGCACATCGCGCGACCGTCATTTGCAGCCGCGAGCACAAGCGATATCGCCGATAATGCCGATCATGACAACCGCAATGACACACCGGCCGTGAGCGAGCATCTGGCCCATGGCCTTGCCGGCGATCACACCACCCCGGACTGGCCGCCCCTGACCGAGACGGAAATCCGGGCCGTGCTGGCAAAGCGCCCACATCTGGGGCACCTGCTGGGCATTATCTGGCATAGCCCTCGGCCCTTGTCGGCCGCAGCCCTGGTCGAAACCGAGCTTGGGCCGGTCTTTATCAAACGCCACCATCAGGGCGTCCGCGACGCCGTCGCACTGGCTCAGGAACACGCCTTTGCCAGCCATCTGCGTAGCCAGGGCATACCGGTACCAGCCCTGATCGCGCAAGCGGATGGTTGCACCGTCAGCGTTCTGGGCGAATGGGTTTTTGAAGTGCATGCCCCGATCCAGGGCAATGATCTGTATCGCGATGTGCTGTCCTGGGAGCCAATCCGCTTGCCGGCCCACGCCCATGCCGCCGGCGCCATGCTGGCGCGCCTGCATCAGGCCGCACACACCTATCACGCGCCCCAGCGCAGCACGCATTTGCTGGTGGCCCACAGCGATTTGATCCGCGCCGCCGATCCGGTCGCCACCTTGCAGGCGCAGTTGCCTGATCGCCCCGGCCTTGCCGGGTACCTGGCCGATCAGGGTGACTGGGCGGATAGCTTGAATACAGCGATGGCGCCCTGGCACACCCGCATTCAGCCGCGTCTGGCCACCCAGCCCAAGCTGTGGACTCACGGCGACTGGCACGTCTCCAACCTGGCCTGGTCAGGCACCGGGGCCGATGCCCATGTCAGTGCGGTTTTCGATTTTGGTCTGTGCGCGGAAAACTTCGCCCTGTTCGATCTGGCCACCGCCATCGAGCGCAATGCCATCGCCTGGTTGCAGTTGGACGCGCACGCGGCCCGGCCTCGCATTGCCCTGGCCCTGATCGAGGGCTATCACAGTCAACAGCCACTGACACCGGAACACATCGAGCTTTTGGCCGATCTGCTGCCGCTGGTGCATGTGGATTTTGCCCTGTCGGAAGTAGCCTATTACCACGCCATCACCCGTTCCAAGGCCCATGCCGATCTTGCCTGGTTCGATTTTCTCCAGGGCCATGCCGCCTGGTTTCGCAGCGCCGCCGGCAAGGATTTTCTGAATACCATTGCTCGTTGGAAGCCTGCCGGGCATTGGCACTGATTCTTGTCCATGGTCTAATGGCGGGCACTGAAGCGGGGGTGCCTGGAACAACCAGGCTGAGAGATACCCTTGGAACCTGATCCGGTTTGTACCGGCGTAGGGAGCTTGAAGATCCGGCCAATCATGGTCGGATCGCCGTCGCTTCGTCTCCTGCCCACGACGATGATGACGATGAACACGAAACCCTTGTTGCTCCTTGCCTCCGGTCTGCTGCTGGGTCTGGCCCTGCCCGTGCACGCCAACGACAGCGATCGGCATGATCCAGATACCACCCTGGGCACCATCGAGGTCCAGGCCGATGCGCCACGTGGCTATCACGCCGATGCCAGCCAGCTCGACAGCTTCGGCAGTTTTGGTCATGCCCCGCTGCAGGATACGCCGGCCTCGATTACCGTCATTACCCGCGACCAACTCGATGATCGCCAGCCGCAAACCTTGAGCGAACTGGCCCGCAGCGATGCTGCCCTGGGTGACAACTATGCCCCGGTCGGTTACTACCAGAACCTGATGATCCGCGGCTTCGCCCTGGACCTGGCCACGGCTTATCGCCACAACCAGCTCAGTCTGGTCGGCGAACAGGTACTGGCCCTGGAGGACAAGGAGCGCGTGGAAATCCTCAAGGGCCTGGGCGGACTGGAAGCCGGCATCGTTTCCCCCGGCGGCCTGGTCAACCTGGTCAGCAAGCGCCCGGCCAAGGTGCGCCGCGCCCAGCTGGGTCTGGATGACGAAGGCTCACGTACCCTGGCCGTGGATGTGGGCGATTGGCTGACGCCGAACTTCGGTCTGCGCCTGAATGCGGCCTATGGCGATACTGCAAGCTGGATCGACCACGCCGATGGCCGGCGCAAATTCCTGGCCCTGGCCGCGGACTGGAAAATAGGCACCGATACCCGCCTGCAACTGGACGGCAACTGGCACGACACGGCCCAACGCTCGGCTTCGGGCTACCAGTTGCTTGGCGGCACGCAAATTCCTGAAAACATCGATCGCCGGCGCATGCTGGGCTACCAGCCTTGGCAACAACCGGTCGGGATCCTTGCCCGTAACCTCAGTCTGCGTCTGGATTCAAGCCTGACCGATACCTGGTCGCTACGTTTTTCGGCCGGTCACAGTCGTGCCGTGATCGATGATAACGTGGCCTACGCCTATGGCTGTTTCTACGCCCCCGAATGCGCCTCCGGCGAGGCCCCGGGCGGCTTTTTCGCTCCCAACGGCGATTACGATATCTACGATTACCGCAGCCCCAACGACACCCGCCGCAACGAGGACGTGCATCTGGGCTTGAATGGTCTGTTCCAGACCGGGGCAGTCGAGCACGAAATCAGCCTGGGCTCGAGTGCCTTTGAGCGCAGCATCGAACGCAGCCCCTACGTCTACGACTACGTGGGCACCGCCAATATCCACGACCTCCAACAACAGTTTTTCGCTCCGTCACCGAATGAACCTGGTACTCCGGTGCGGCGCCTGTCCAGTCGCCAGAACACCGTGTTCGCCCTCGACCGCATGCACCTGGGATCACAGTGGCAACTGCTGCTGGGTGCGCGCAAGGTGCGCCTGCATGAACGTGCCTGGAAATCCTCCGGCAAGCTCGTGCGCACGACCCGACGCAACCAGACCCTGCCCCAAGCCGCCGTGCTCTGGCAGCCACGCCCGACTCTGACCGCCTACGCCAGCTGGAGCAAGAGCCTGGCGCTGGGCGATGAGGCCCCGTGGTGGACCTCCAACGATGGCGAGTTCCTGGCCCCGCGCCTGGCCCGACAAGAGGAAATCGGCGTGCGCTTCAGTCCTCATGCCGACCTCAATGTCTCTGCTGCTCTGTACCGGCTCAGCCAGCCTTGGCAATTTGCCCGGCCCGATGACACCAGCGCCGGTTTCACCTTTGTCGAACACGGTCGCCAACGCCACGAAGGCCTGGAATTGGCCAGTGCCGGCCAACTCACCGAAACCCTGCGCCTGAGCGCCAGCATCAACCTGATCCGTGCCCAGGGTCACGATGACCTGACTCCGATCTTCACCGGGCACCAGGTGGTCAACGTGCCTCGCCGCCGCGCCACCGTGTACCTGGACTGGAGCCTGCCGTCATCGAGTCAAACCCACCTGCTGGCCGGTTGGCGTGCCAGCAGTGCCAATCCAGCCACGGCCGATGGCCTGACCGAAGTTCCCGGTTACGCGGTGTTTGATCTGGGCCTGCGCCACGGGCAACGCTGGCGTGGACATGAGTTGACCTGGTGGCTCAACCTCGACAATGTCTTCAATCGCTTCTACTGGCGTGATACCGGCAGTTCCGGGGGCGACAATTTCCTCTTTCCCGGGGCCACGCGCCAAGCCCGTCTGACCCTGAGTTTCGAGTTCTGAGATGAACTGGGTCGAATTGCTCGCTGCCATCCTCAGCGCCTGGGGCGTCTGGCTGACGACCCGACGCCGGCCCTTGTGCTGGCCGATCGGGCTGATTTCTGTGCTGATCTACGCCTGGGTATTTGTTTCCGTGCGGCTGTATTCGGATGCCCTGTTGCAGGGCGTGTTTGCCAGCATCATCGTCTACGGCTGGTGGCGCTGGCAGCACAATCTGGGTGACGATGGCCGGGTACGCATTGCCCGGCTTGGCGTTCCCACCGCGGCCTTGAGTCTGGCCCTGGGCGGTCTTGCCGCCATTGCTCTGGGCGCCTTCATGCACCATCAGACCGATGCCGCCCTGCCCTGGCTCGATGCCGCCCTGGCCTGTTTCAGCATGGTCGCCCAATGGTGGCAGGCACGCCGCCATATCGCCGCTTGGTGGCTGTGGATCGCGGTCGATGTGGTCTATATCGGCATGTACGCACACAAGGATCTGTGGATCACCAGCGTGCTGTACGGCGGTTTTCTGGTCCTGGCCGTGATCGGTCTGCGGGCCTGGCGCCAGGCCTCAGTGCAGATGGATCATGCGCGTTCAGGGCATCAAGCCGAACCTGGCGCGACCAACAGATAGTCACCAACCCGACGGCGCGGACGCAAGGCGCCGAGTTTGTAGATCTGGACACTGTCATATTGGGTGACATCCCAGCGCTCGCCCTGGCATGTCACCTCCACCTGCGGTGTCTCCAGCCCCGTCAGGCCATCCACCAGCAGAATCTCGTCGGAATCGGTGCCTATCGGATCACACAAGGCCGTCAACGCCAGGGCCCGGGACGAGCCTTCCGCGCCACCACTGACCGACAAGCCACGCAAGGTGGCTGCCCGGCTGCGACGGGCCACCAGATCGACGCCGGCCTCGACCGCACCGTCGTCGTCATAGCGCAGCCAACGCACCGTACCTATGGCCCAATCCCGGGGTATGTCACTGGCCAGTGGCAGAGCCAGCCCAACCAGTTCACCGATGCGCACCCTCACCCCGTGCTCTGCCTTCCAGCGCAAGCGATACCCGCCCAGACTCTGATCCTGGACCTGCACCTCGGCCGTCTGCACATGCGTGGCATCGAGACTCGGAAGGTTTGCCCACGAGGCGCGCTCGCCAATCCTGATGTTCGATGACGACGCGGCCTCGGCCGTGTTATCCACCGTCCGGGATCCTGACAACTGGGAATGCACGGCTGTCAGGCCCAGAGCACTATCCATGGTGTGACCAGCATCCAGACGGGTGTATCCGCGCGTGACGTCCTGGCTCCAGCCTTCAAGCACCCGCGTCAGCAAGCTGACCGGCATCGACAATTGATAATCCCGCGACAGGCGCATCAAGGCTTCATGAGCCGCGCCTGCATGTGAGATCGCGGCCCGTACCAGGTCATTGAGCTTGCGCAAATCCACCCAGAACACGTCACCTTCATCCGGGTCCGGTGCCCGCGAGGCAAACGCCGGTGGCAAGTCCTTGTCGATCAGAACCAGGGCTCCTGCAGCCGAAAACCGCTGGGGCGTCAATTCGATCAAGCTGGCGGTATCACGGGTCAAAGCCCACAGCTCGACCAGTTCGCGTTGACTGAATCGATAGGGATTGGCCAGCGACAGCATGATGGCCTGGTTCTGCATCAGTGCCACCGTCAGCTCACGCCGCTCGGCCTTGTCTTCAATGGCCTTGGTATCAAGTTTGTGCGCAGCGGCAAAAGTCGACAACGCATACAACTGTGCCCACGTGCCCGGCTCCGGTGAGCGATACAGGAAATAACTGGTCGTCAGCCAGCGTACGTGGTGGTACACGGCCCGGACCAGGGCCAAAGTTACCTGTTTGCCACGCAAAAACGGCACCCGACCGTTGGGCGCGCACGCTTCGGATACTGCCATGCGATAGGCCAGGGCCATGTCCCGCACCAGGTCCAGCAACTGGCGTGCGGCATCGGCTCGCGCTCCGGTCAAGGGGAAGGCCACGCCCTGCAGGCGACCGGTCATCAGTCCGATCACTTCCAGCAGCATCGGCCGCAGGATTTCCATCGTCTCCAAGCGGGAGAAGCCATCAAAGCGACGGGTCCTGAACTCCGCCAAGGCACGCTGCAATTCGCCTACATAGACCTGCTGATTGGCACGCGGCAAGCCTTCCAGCCAGGCACGCAAGGCCTTGGGCTCGGTCGAAAGGCTCGCACGCGTCGGATCAACTCGCTCAGGCAGGTGCTCGCTGAGGATTCGATAGGGATTGATCATTGCCAGTTCTTGCCCGTGTCCCCTGACCACCGATGGCACACCATGGGTTTTCCCTTCCACAAAGCGCTCACTGTGCACGGTACCGCAAAATCGCGTTCCCGTGGGCATCCAGTCGCCGAGCGCCCATTCGAAGCAGTCTTGTCATGAAACAAAACAAACACATGGAAGCATGTAAAATCAATATACTGCATCACTCTTCTCATTTTCTCATGAGATTGTCATCCCACCCTCGTCGCCTACTCTCGTGCCCAGCCCACCCCGCCATCCCGAGCAACAGGTTCTTGCTCCCTCACAACTGAATACGCTGGCCCGCGAACTGCTGGAAAGC
>CAYRJS010000034.1:0-15232 GCA_964424535.1 uncultured Aquimonas sp. | reverse complement strand
GCGATCAGCGGCGCGTCGATGGCGCGATCGGAAATTTCGCTGATGAAGCGCTTGGCGCGGGCCTGGGCTTGCGGGCCACAGGCCAGTAGTGCGGCGGTGATTTCGGCGATTTTCGCATCCAGTGCGTCCGTGCTCGTGACTTCGTGCACCAGACCGATGTCGCGGGCGCGTTCGGCGTTGATGCGTTCGGCACTCTGGAAGTAACGCTGGCACTGGCGGGCCCCGATGGCGCGCACCACGTAGGGACCGATGGTGGCCGGGATCAGACCGAAGCGGACTTCCGAGGTGGCGAAAAAGGCGCGTTCGCTCGCCGCCGCGATATCGCAGGCGCAAGCCAGCCCCATACCGCCACCCAGGGCGGCACCGTGTACGCGCGCGATGGTGGGCTTGGGCAGTTCAGCCAGGGTGCGCAGCATTTGCGCCAATTGCTCGGCGTCGGCACGGTTTTGCTCGTAGCCGTAGCTGGCGGCGCGGCGCATCCAGTCCAGATCCCCGCCCGCGGAAAAACTCTTGCCGCGCCCGGCCAGGATCACCACACGCACGGAATCATCGTCGGCCAGCTCGCGCAAGGCGTCCGTGATCGCGGCAATCAGGTGTTCGTCGAAGGCATTGTGCTTGTCGGGCCGATTCAGCCATAGCGTGGCGACGGCGCGGTTGCGTTCGATGTCGATCAAATCATTCATGAGAGCCTCGAAAAAATCTCGCGTCATTCCCGTGCAGGCGGGAATCCAGCTTTTTATTTTCGACGACGCACAAAAACTGGATTCCGGCTTTTGCCGGGTTTTCAACAGCCGAATGGCTGGTCATGACCCCAGTTTTTTGCGGCGTACTCATCGCATCACATCCTGAAAATGCCGAAATCGGTGGTTTCGATCGGCGCATTGAGGGCGGCGGACAGGGCCAGGGCCAGGGTCTCGCGGGTCTTGGCTGGGTCGATGATGCCGTCATCCCACAGGCGTGCGCTGGCGTAGAAGGGGTGGCTCTGGTGCTCGAACTGTTCCCGGATCGGAGTCTTGAATTCGGCTTCTTCGTCCTGTGACCATTGGCCGCCCTTGGCTTCGATACCGTCGCGCTTGACCTGCGCCAGCACGCTGGCGGCCTGCTCGCCACCCATCACGCCGATACGGGCGTTGGGCCACATCCACAAAAAGCGCGGTGAATAGGCGCGTCCGCACATGCCGTAATTGCCGGCGCCGAAGCTGCCGCCAATGACCACGGTGAACTTGGGTACCTTGGCGCAGGCCACGGCCATCACCAGCTTGGCTCCATCACGGGCGATGCCGCCGTTTTCGTATTTGCGCCCGACCATGAAGCCGGTGATGTTCTGCAAGAACACCAGTGGGATACCACGCTTGGCGCACAGTTCAACAAAGTGCGCACCCTTGAGCGCGGACTCGGAAAACAGAATGCCGTTGTTGGCCACGATGCCGACCGGATGTCCCTGGATATGGGCGAATCCGGTGACCAGGGTGGTGCCGTAACGGGCCTTGAATTCATCCAGGCGCGAGCCATCGACGATACGCGCGATCACCTCGCGCACATCGAAGGGCTTGCGTGTGTCGGCCGGAATCACGCCATACAGATCCTGGGCCGGATACAGCGGTGCCTCGGGTTCGCGCAGGCTCAGATGCCCGCGCTTTTCCCAGTTGAGATTGGCAATGATGCGACGCACCTGGGCCAGAGCGTGGCGATCATCGAGGGCAAAGTGATCGGCCACACCGGAAATGCGGGTGTGCACATCGGCTCCGCCCAGATCTTCGGCGGTGACATCCTCGCCCGTGGCCGCCTTCACCAGCGGCGGGCCACCCAGGAAGATCGTGCCCTGTTCCTTGACGATGACGGTTTCATCGCTCATCGCCGGCACATAGGCGCCACCGGCGGTGCACGACCCCATCACGCAGGCGATCTGCGGGATGCCCTGGGCCGAGAGCGTGGCCTGGTTGTAGAAGATGCGACCGAAGTGATCGCGGTCGGGAAAGACCTCGTCCTGCATCGGCAAAAAGGCGCCGCCGGAATCGACCAGGTACACGCAGGGCAGGCGGTTCTGCTCGGCGATTTCCTGGGCCCGCAGGTGTTTTTTCACCGTGATCGGATAATAGGTACCGCCCTTGACCGTGGCATCGTTGGCCACGATCACGCAGTCCACGCCCTCGATCCGGCCAATGCCGGCAACCAGACCAGCGCAGGGCACGACGTTGTCGTACATGTCAATGGCGGCAAAGGGGGCAATTTCCAGAAATGGCGAGCCCGGATCGAGCAGGGCATCGATGCGATCGCGCACCATCAACTTGCCGCGTGCCAAGTGTTTTTTACGCGACTTTTCACTGCCACCCTGGGCGATTTCGGCAAAGCGTTGTTGCACCGCTTCGAGCTGGCCACGCATGGCCTCGGCATTGGCGCGAAAGTCCGCGCTGTTGGCAGCCAATTGGGTTTTCAGGATAGTCATGGCTCAGACCGTCTCCCGGAACAGTTCGCGCCCGATCAGCATGCGGCGGATTTCGCTGGTGCCGGCGCCGATCTCGTAGAGTTTGGCATCGCGCCACAGGCGTCCAGCCGGGTAGTCGTTGATATAGCCGTTGCCGCCCAGGATCTGGATGGTCTGGCCGGCCATCCAGGTGGCTTTTTCAGCGGCATAGAGGATGGCCCCGGCGGCATCCTTGCGCGTGGTCTGGCCACGATCACAAGCCTTGGCCACGGCGTAGACGTAAGCGCGACAGGCATTGAAGCCCACGTACATATCGGCCAGTTTGCCCTGCATCAACTGGAACTCGCCGATGGATTGGCCAAACTGCTTGCGCTCGTGCGCATAGGGCAGGGCCAGGTCGAGGCAGGCCGCCATGATCCCCAGCGGGCCGCCAGAGAGCACCAGGCGCTCGTAATCCAGACCCGACATCAGCACCCGCACGCCTTCGTTTTCCCGGCCCAGCACGTTTTCGACCGGCACTTCACAATCCCGGAAGACCAGTTCGCCGGTGTTGGAGCCGCGCATGCCGAGCTTGTCGAGCTTTTGCGCGACGGAAAAACCCGGATAACCCTTTTCCACGATGAATGCGGTAATGCCTTTGGAACCGGCATTGGCGTCGGTCTTGGCGTACACCACCATCACATCGGCATCAGGGCCATTGGTGATCCACATCTTGGTACCGTTGAGCACGTAGACATCGCCCCGGCGTTCGGCTTTCATCCGCATCGAGACCACATCCGAGCCGGCACCAGGCTCACTCATCGCCAAGGCCCCGACCTGTTCTCCGGCCACCAGTTTGGGCAGGTACTTGAGTTTTTGGTCGTGGTTGCCGTTCTTGCGCAACTGGTTGAGGCACAGGTTGGAGTGGGCGCCGTAGGACAGGCCAATCGAGGCCGAAGCACGGGAAATTTCCTCCATGGCCACAACATGGGCGAGATAGCCCATATCGCTGCCGCCGTAGGCTTCTTCCACGGTCATGCCGAGCAGGCCCATTTCCCCCAGTTCGGGCCACAGGTCATTGGGGAAGCTGTTGTCGCGGTCGGTTTTTTCGGCCAGCGGGGCAATCCTGGCCTGGGCAAACTCGCGCACCGCTTCACGCAGCGCGTCGATGGTTTCTCCAAGGCCGAAGTCGAATGCGGCCAGTGACATGGCGTGATCCTCGTAGTGATTGAGCCTGCCCAGGTGGGCAGTGGGTGCGGGCGGGAATGGCAATGAAATGAATCCTAATTCATTTCTTCATCAAAACGTAGGGGTGAGCATACGCGATAGAATCAGAAACCTACTGTAGCAAGGGATCTGGAGCACGATGGCCTACCGTCGCACCCGTCTGATGGAAGAGCGCCTGGCCGACAACCGCGAGCGCATCCTGCGTGCGGCCCGGCGACTGATTGCCGAGGGTGGTTTTCGCCAAGCCCAGATCGCTGCCGTAGCGGCAGGGGCGGGTGTATCCACTGGCACCATCTACCGGTATTTCCCGTCCAAAGCCGAGTTGTTCGTGGAAGTGCTGACGGCGGCGGTGGAGTACGAGGTCACGATCCTGCGCGAGGTGATCGCGGTTCAGGAAGAACCCGCAGCAGCCTTGCGCGCCGCCGTGGCCTCCTTCGTGCGTCGGGCTCTGGCCGGACCGAACCTGGCCTGGGCCTTTATCGCCGAGCCGGCCGAACCGGAAGTGGACGCTGAGCGTATCCGCGCCCGCAAACAATTGGGTGGGGTGTTCAAGGGCGTGCTCAAACAGGGCGTAGCCGAGGGCCGGTTTCCGCGTCAGAATCTGGATGCCAGCGCCGCCTGCATCGTGGGTGCCTTCACCGAGGCCCTGGTCGGCCCGATCGGACCCAGCCACAAGAGCGTGCGCGACAAGGAGCGTCTGGTCGATGCCATCTGCAGTTTTTGCCTGCGCGCCGTTGGTGGCAGTTAGTGTGGTATCTCGCAAATACCATCAAACAATTCCGGTGCCTTTCACTGCGATGCGGCGTTACTCGTCGTCGCCGTAGCACCACTACGACTCCTCCTCGTGCCTTGCCTTGCAGCGAAATCCATCCGGAATTTCATCGCGTTACTTGCGAGACACCACACTGGTGGGATACTGGCAAACAGGTTCGCTTTGAGATCAAAGACATGGCGCAATTACCTGTCCAATGCACGATGGTTTCCATCGTGGTGCTGCGCGGTATCGGAGTCGATACGCAGATGCTGCTGGCGCGCAGGCATGGCCATTACATGGACGGCACCTGGACCTATATCGCCGGTCATGTTGAATCCGGCGAAACCGGCTGGCAGGCAGCCCTGCGCGAACTGGCCGAGGAAACCGGGCTCAAGCCCGACACCCTGTATGCCAGCAGCTTTTGCGAGCAGTTTTACGATCCAACCCATGATTGCATCCAGGTGGTGCCGGCCTTTGTCGCCTTCGTTGCCGATGACGCCCAGATACACCTGAATTCTGAACATTCGGCCAGCCAATGGCTGCTGCTGGATCAGGCCGCCGAGCGCCTGCCATTTGGCAGTCAACGCGATTTACTGGCTCATGTCAGGCGCGAGTTCGTGTTGCGAACCCCGGCGTCGTACCAGCAGGTGCCGTTGGTGTAAGGCGAATCCCTGATTCAGCTTACAGGCCCGCAGTTGCGGCACCCTGTCGAACATCGCCTTTCTCTGGAGATACCCGATATGCGCCATCTTGAATTTCTTGCACCCGCCATCGCCACCCTGATTCTGGTCGCCTGTGCCAGCACACCGGAAAGCCCGTCCACGGTGTCTAGCACCACCTATGCCTGCGAAAGCGGCGCTCTGATCCAGGCCAGTTACCCGGATACCGATCACGCCCGCATCGAGTACCAGGGCCGAACCCACGTCCTTGCCATCGCTGTATCGGCCAGTGGTGCACGCTATGTCGGCGATGGGTTCGAGTGGTGGACCAAAGGCAGCGGCCCAGGCTCATCCGGCAGCCTGTACCAGCATCTGCCGGATGGCACGACCGGGGACGCCATCGAGCTTTGCACGGCGCGCTGAAGCATCACCAACTTGCACCTGGGAAGGCCCGGCCACGGTCTTTTCGCTGCTCAAGGCATCATCCAATTCAACCCGATCCTGTTTTTACCGCTGGGTGCAATCCTCATTCGGTAAAACCGTGGTCGCACACCGGACGGGTCGATACGCATCCCGTTCTGGCGTTGAGTGTGTGTCGTTTCAGTACGGATATTGGAAAGGACGAGGTGGCTCAGGCAAGCCCATCGTTCGACCGATTCGCATCGGGGACGTAAGATTCAGGTCCTTGGGCATTGCAGGGGCGACGATCGTGACCTCGAAACGAAGCTGGACCCTGGCGTGGGTGGCAATGGTCTTCCTGTTGACCACGGCCCACGCCGAACACCTTCCGCAGCCCGTCCTGCAACGCGTCGCCGATGCTTCCATTCGGGTGCTGGACGAGTCGCCAGGCTCCGACAGGCTGAAGCTGAACGTCCAGATTCCCACAGGAGATGTCCTTGAGGTTTCTCTGGAGCCACAAACCCGATTGCTGCGATCCGCAACGGGTCGTCTTGCGGCGGTGAGAAACGGCGCGACGCAGGTTTATGCGGGCACGCTCGTGGGTCGGGAAGCGGGCTGGGCCCGGATGACACGGGTCGGGGATGCATGGGTCGGTGCGATTTTTGATGGCGCACAGATATGGTTCCTCGATCCAGCACGGTACCATCGGGATCTGGCCGCCAGGGCCGGCGTTGCCGTCGACGGCACCGTGCTGTACTCGACATCGGATATCGAAGGTGATGCCGATCTGGCAGGCGATATCGCAGGCGCTGTCCTCGTTCCGGGCAAGGGTCTGCCTACGCGCAGCCAGGAGAATGGGTGGGCGCTGGAGTACGAACTGGCAGTGACCCTCGTGCTGGATACCGAGTACCAGGATGCCTATGGCGATGATTCGGTCAGTATCGCCGTCGCCACCCTCAATATCGTGGACGGGTTTTACGCAGCGCAGGTAGATACCCGCGTGATGCTGCACCATATCGAGGTACTGGAAGACAACGGAAACCTCGATACCACCAACTACGTGGAGCTTCTGAATCGCTTTCAGGCCTTTTCCCAGGACAAGGGCCTGCCGTTCAGAGGTGTGTCCCATCTGCTCAGCGGAAAGGACTTCGACGGAGGAACCATCGGCTATGCCTTCCTCAGTTCCGCGTGCGATCCCACCAAAGGGTATGGCGTTGATCAGATCACGGTTGGCGCGGCGTACCACGCGACACTCCTGGCGCACGAGATCGGGCACAACTACGGAGCGCAGCACGATGGTGTCGTGAGTCTCGTCAACGGGATCACGTCGGCGATGGCACAACAGTGCCTTGATGCGGGGGGCATCATGGCACCCAACATGAGCTCGACCAATCCGGCCACCGAATTTACCGATTGCAGCATGATCTGGTTCGAACAGTTCCTCGCCACTGCCCGAGGCTGCCTGATACCCACCATGCCAACCTTTGCCGATGGGTTTGAAGTGCCGCTGCCCGAGTGATCCCGTGCGGTCTTGCTGCACGGCGGTCAGATCGCTACAACCAGCCTTTTTGCCGCGCCAGGCGGCGGGCTTCGATGCGGTTGCTGACGCCAAGTTTGCCGATGCATTCGGACAGATAATTGCGTACGGTGCCTTGGGAGAGATTCATGCGCGCAGCAAGTTCAGCAGAAGTCAGACCCTCGCCGGCAAAGATGGACAGATCGACACCATTCAAGGCCGTGACCTTGCCATAGCGCTTGTGGGCAGCCTGCAAACAGGCCAGCGGGGAGGGCGCACGCGTCATCATCAAATCCTCACGAGAACATGCCCTCATGCTGGCGCACACGAGGCGTTCGGATCAGTGGCGGGTCTCATGCGATAGGGGTGACGGTTGTCATCTGGTGGCACATCTGGTGATGGGTGATCGCCTGTTTTTTCATCACTATTCAAAGATCAGGAAGCACATGAATCGTAAAGTAATCAGTCAATATATCGGGGACTTCACCGATGACTCATTGCGCCTCGATTATTGTCAATGAATCATATAAATTGTTATGTTTCATCTTGTTGCATCATTTCTATGATGAAGTTATTTGGATGAATCAGGATGTTTTGGTGTTACTACCAAGATGTAGTATGGTTGCAAAATCGTAAAGTAATGATCTGGAAAATCCATGCCGAGAGCGCCATCAGTCACCTTGTCCGAGCTGTTGCGACTTCTGGGCACTGGCGAGCCCGTGCCCGCGGCACGGTTGATCCGGGAACTGGGGGTATCCCGTCCGGTATTGGCGCGACTGGTGCGCGAGGCCGGTACGCAGGTGTTGCGGATCGGCAAGGCCCGGGCCACGGCCTATGCTGCACGCACGCTTACGGATGCCGGCAGTGCTTGGCCTCTATGGCGGATGCGCGCCGACGCCACTTTGGAGGAACTGGGCACCGTCTATGCACTACGTGGCGAGCGCTTCCAGTTCGAGCCGACAGGCGAGCGAAGCAACCTGATGCGTCCGGTGGAGACCGTAGCCGGACATTTTCCCGGTCTGCCCTGGTTTCTCGATGATCTGCGCCCGCAGGGCTTTCTTGGTCGTACCCTGGCCCACAGGCAAGCGCAACGCCTGGGTGTGCCTGAGGATCTGCATCACTGGCGCTTGCGCGACACCCTTGTGGCCATCACCCAAGGCTGTGGTACCGGCATCGGCGACTTGCTGCTGGGCCACGGTGCCGTCGAACAGGCCCTGGCCGAATGTGTGGCACCGGTGGATGCGGTGGCTGCAGATCAGCGCCCGACACGCTATGCACAATGGGCACAGGCCGTGCTGGCCGGGGAGGATATCGGTTCTTCACCCGGTGGCGAGCAACCCAAATTCACCGCCACCGTCATCACGCAGACCAACCGTTACGCCGCATTGGTGAAATTCGCCGTACCCGATAGCGGTGAGGCCGCACGACGCTGGGCCGATCTTTTGGTCTGCGAGCATCTGGCGCTGACGTGCCTGCGCGAAGCCGGTCTGCCGGCATCCATATCGGAACTGATCGATGCGAATGGCTATACCTGTCTGGAAGTACGGCGCTTTGATCGCACCGCGAACGTATTGGGCCGTCGCGGCTATGTCTCCCTGCTGGCGCTGAATGCCGCTTTTCTTGGTGATGACCCGCGCGATTGGAGCCTGACCGGTGAACGAATTGCCGATATCGGTTTGATCGATACCGCCACCGCCACGCAAATGGCTCGCCTGCACTGGTTTGGCCGCCTCATCGGCAACAATGACATGCACGCCGGCAACCTCGGTTTTCATCTTGTCGATACCGGCCCGCTTGCCTTGACCCCGGTCTACGACATGCTGCCGATGTCGTTGGCGCCTTCGCGCACCGGTGCCGTGCGCGTGGTCCAAGCCATCAGACCGCCCGCACCTGATCGCATCGGGCAACTGCAACACGCCGCCTGGGCCGCAGGTCTGGCCTCACGATTCTGGCAACAAGTGGCCGATAGCGAACGCATCCAGTCGGACCAATTGCGTCAGCTCGCCAGCCTCAACCACGCTGCCGTAAAGCAGTTTGCACGCATGGTTGGGAGGTGACTCCTGAGGCTTGGTAGTAGACGACGATCCTGAGCGAGGCGCCGGTCAAGCCGTTCTCATAGCCTGGGGCAAAACGGTTACAGTTGCGGGCATTCCATCACCAACCGCGCTGAATCAATCCGGGGCCCTGTTCTGATTCACGCGCAGGGTTCAAAACCGAGCATCTCGAGGGGGGATACCGCCATGAACGCAGGCCTGATCGAGCGCACGTTCAAGCTGGCAGAGCACGGCACCGATGTGCGCACCGAGGTCATCGCCGGGTTCACGACCTTTCTGGCGATGGCCTACATCATGTTCGTCAATCCGATGATTCTGGGTGACGCCGGCATGCCCAGGGATGCGGTGTTTGTTGCCACCTGCGTTGCCGCGGCACTGGGCACGGTCATCATGGCCTTCGTGGCCAATTACCCGATTGCCATGGCACCTGGCATGGGCCTGAATGCGTTTTTTGCCTACACCGTGGTCCTGCACATGGGTTACACATGGCAGGCAGCGCTCGGCCTGGTGTTTCTTTCCGGCTGCCTGTTCATCGCCGTGACCGCCACCGGCATCCGCAGCCTCATCATCCGTGGCATACCGAATTCCTTGCGCAGCGGTATTGCCGCCGGTATCGGCCTGTTTCTGGGTTTGATCGCGCTCAAGAGCGCCGGTGTCGTGGTCGGTTCCGAGCCGACCCTGATGACCCTGGGCGATATGCACAGCGTGCCGGTGATCCTGGCCGTGATCGGCTTTTTCATCATCGTGGCGCTGGATCATTTCCGCGTGCCCGGTGCCATCCTGATCGGCATCATCGCCGTCACCGTGGCCTCGTTTCTGGTGACCGACAATGCCTTCAAAGGCCTGATTTCGACGCCGCCATCCATCGCGCCGGTGTTCCTGCAACTGGATATCGCAGGTGCGCTCAAGGGCGGGTTCCTCAACGTGGTGCTGGTGTTCTTCCTGGTTGAATTGTTCGATGCCACCGGCACCTTGATGGGCGTGGCCAAACGCGCCGGTCTGCTGACGCCCGAACGCATGAAGCGTCTGGATCGCTCCCTGTTTGCCGACAGCCTGGCCATCTTTTCCGGCTCCTTGCTGGGCACCTCCAGCACCACGGCCTACGCCGAAAGTGCCGCCGGTGTGCAGGCAGGCGGACGTACGGGTTTGACGGCGCTGGTCGTTGCCGCACTGTTCCTGCTGGCCCTGTTTTTTGCCCCGATAGCCGGCGTGATTCCGGCCTACGCCACCGCTCCGGCTCTGCTTTACGTCTGTTGCCTGATGGCCCGCGAACTGACCGAGTTCGACTGGGGTGACGCCACCGAGTCGGTGCCGGCCGTGATCACCGCCATCATGATGCCCTTCAGCTACTCCATCGCCACCGGCCTGGCCTTCGGCTTCATCGCCTACGCCACGATCAAACTGCTGACGGGCCGCACCCGCGACGTGCATTGGGTGACCTGGATCACCGCCCTCGTGTTCCTGGCGCGTTTTGCCTTCATGGAAGCCTGATCCAGAGCAGCGCAGCAAGCTGCACTCAACGTGGGTGCAGGCATGGCTTCCAGCACGGGTCGGGTGGGAGTGGCAGCGTTAGACTCGCGGGGTTTTCCTGAAACTGGCGGAGTTTCCATGCGCGTTCTTGCCTTTGCTCCTTTTGTTGTCGGATTGTTGCTGGCGGGTGGTTTGGCCGGGGCGGCCGAAACCGTGATTCCTGCCGAGGCCGTGGCCACGGCAACGACGTTGCGTGACCAGGCGCTGGCGGACGGTACCGCCTATGCCCTTGTCAGTTCCCTGACTACCGAAATCGGGCCGCGCATGGCCGGCAGTGCCAACGATCCGCGAGCGCGAGCCTGGGCCATCGAGAAGTTCAAGGCCCTGGGCTATGACACGGTGTATACCGAACCGGTCACCCATCCGTTGTGGGTGCGCCGGCATGAATCGGGCGCCATCGTGGCGCCGTTTCCACAGCCGCTGGTGTTGACGGCGCTGGGTTTTTCCCCGGCCACGCCGGAGGGTGGACTGACGGCTGAAGTGGTCGGTTTTGACAGTCTGGATGCACTGAAGCAGGCCGATCCGGCTCGCGTGGCCGGCAAGATCGTCTATGTCGGTCCGCGCATGCAGCGCAAGAAGGACGGTGGCGACTACGGTATCGGGTCAGCGGTGCGCAGTGCCGGACCGGTAATCGCGGCCGGGAAGGGGGCCGCCGGCTATCTGCTGCGTTCGGCGGGTACCGATCACCATCAGCGCATCGCCCACACCGGCATGACCGGCTTGTTGCGGATCGACACACCCATTCCTGCTGCCGCCTTGTCCGGCCCGGATGCCGATCAGCTTGAGCGTGTGCTCGCCTACGGCCAGCCCGTGACGGTGAAGCTCGACCTGGATTGTGGCGTGGAAGGCGAATACACCGGGGCCAACGTGATCGGTGAAATCACCGGGGCCAAATACCCGGACGAGGTGGTGGTCATCGGCGGGCATCTGGATTCCTGGGATCTGGGCACCGGGGCCATCGATGATGGCGCGGGAGTGGCCATCGCCATGGCCGCCGGCAAGTTGATTGGCGATCTGCCCGTGCGCCCGGATCGCACCATCCGCGTGATTGCTTTTGCCAATGAGGAAATGGGCCTGTGGGGCGGGCGCGCCTATGCCGAACAGCATGCCGATGAGGTTGCCAGGCATATGCTCGGCAGTGAATCGGATTTTGGTGCCGGGCGGATCTGGCGTATGGGCGCCAGCGTCAAACCCGAAGCACGTGCGGCCATAGCCCAGATCGCCCAGGTACTGGAGCCGTTGGGCGTTGCCTACGATGCCAGTCGTCCCGGTGGTGGCGGCCCGGATTTTTCCCCGCTGCACGCCAAGGGCATGGCGGCGCTGAGCCTGACCCAGGACGGCACCCGCTATTTCGACTGGCACCACACCGCCAATGACACCCTCGACAAGATCGATGCGGAGGAATTGGCTCAGAACGTTGCCGTCTACGTCAGTTTTGCCTATATGGCCGCGCAGGCCGAGGGTGACTTTGGTTCGGCGGCTGGCGCGTTTGCCAGAGATGGAGCGGAGGACTGAAACTTCGCAACGCCTTTGCACGCGGTCATGGACGCGTGCGGGAAGCCCAAGTATCATTCGCTCTCGCCCTGTCTTGCATCCGATTCGTTACCCGAACCCGTCTGGTCGTGGCGGCCTGTCGGTGAGGCGGCGCCGAGCCTGAAAACCTGGCTTTGGCGTGTGGGTACCTCCCAATCAAAGGCGAAACCCGTGTCACAAACTGCCATTCTTGCATTGGCCGATGGAACCGTACTGCACGGAATATCCATTGGCTCCAGTGGTGTGCGCGTCGGTGAGGTGGTGTTCAACACCGCCATGACCGGCTATCAGGAGATCATGACCGATCCCTCGTATGCCCGACAGATCGTCACGCTGACCTATCCCCATATCGGCAATACCGGCTGCACCGCTGCCGATGATGAAGCCCAGCGCCCGCATCTGGCTGGACTGATCCTGCGGGAGCCGCCCACACCTGCCAGCAACTGGCGCAGCGAGTCGGATCTGGGCGCCTGGCTGGTGGCTCATGATGTGGTGGCGATTGCCGAGGTCGACACCCGCAAACTGACCCGCATCCTGCGCGATCGTGGTGCCCAGAATGGCTGTCTGATGGCAGGGCCGGATGTGGATCCGGACGCGGCTGTGGCCGCGGCCAGGGCGTTTCCTGGCCTGGCCGGCATGGATCTGGCGCAGGAAGTGAGTACGCCTTCGCCCTATCCATGGCAACAAGGGCCACTGGATCTGGATCGCAACACCCTTGTCGCCCCGCCAGCCCGGTTTCATGTCGTGGTCTACGATTTCGGAGTCAAGCGCAACATCCTGCGTCTGCTGGTGGGCGCCGGTTGCCGCTTGACCGTGGTGCCTGCCAAAACTCCGGCCAGCGAGGTACTGGCCCTGCAGCCCGATGGCGTGTTCTTGTCCAATGGCCCCGGTGATCCACAGGCCTGTACCTACGCCATTGCCGCCATCCGCGAATTGTTCGCCACCCGGTTGCCGATTTTCGGCATCTGCCTTGGCCATCAGTTGCTGGCGTTGGCCGTGGGTGGGCGCACCTTGAAGATGCCCTTCGGACATCACGGCGCCAACCATCCCGTGCAGGAACTGGCCACGGGCCGGGTGATGATCTCCAGCCAGAACCATGGCTTTGCCGTGGACGAGACCAGCTTGCCGGAGCGGGTTCGGGTAACCCATCGCTCCTTGTTCGATGGCAGCAACCAGGGCATCGAACTGGTTGATGCGCCCGTTTTCAGCTTCCAGGGTCATCCCGAAGCTTCACCGGGACCGGGCGATGTGGGGGCGTTGTTTGCCCATTTTGTGAGCCTGATGGAGGCGTCCACCAAGCGCCGCACCGACCACGTATCAAACTGAATCTGATGCCATTGCCCGCCCGCATGCCGGTGGGCCCAGGAGTGCTGCCATGCCCAAGCGCAACGATCTGAAAAGTATCCTTATCATCGGGGCCGGCCCCATCGTCATCGGCCAGGCCTGCGAGTTTGACTATTCCGGCGCCCAGGCCTGCAAGGCCCTGAAGGCGGAGGGATTTCGCACCATCTTGGTCAACTCCAACCCGGCCACGATCATGACCGATCCGGATACGGCTGATGCGGTGTACATCGAGCCGATCAACTGGCAGACGGTAGAAAAGATCATCGCCAAGGAAAAGCCGGACGCCATCCTGCCGACCATGGGTGGGCAGACCGCACTCAACTGCGCATTGGATCTGGCCGATCACGGCATTCTGGAGAAATACGGGGTTGAATTGATCGGCGCCAATCGCGAGGCCATCCGCATGGCCGAGGATCGCGAACTGTTCCGTCAGGCGATGGACGAGATCGGCCTAGAAAGCCCCAGATCCGAAGCGGTCCATAGTTGGGAAGAGGCGGTTGCAGCACAAGCCAAGGTGGGCTATCCGACCATCATCCGGCCCAGTTTCACCCTGGGCGGCACCGGTGGTGGCATTGCCTACAACGTCGAGGAATTCGAGACCATCGTCAAGCGCGGCCTGGAGCTGTCCCCGACCCACGAGGTGTTGGTGGAAGAATCCGTGCTGGGCTGGAAGGAACTGGAGATGGAGGTGGTGCGCGATACCGCCGACAACTGCATCATCGTATGCTCCATCGAAAACCTTGATCCCATGGGCGTGCACACCGGCGATTCGATCACCGTGGCCCCGGCCCAGACCCTGACCGACAAGGAATACCAGCGCCTGCGCGATGCCTCGATCGCGGTGCTGCGCAAGATCGGCGTGGATACCGGTGGCAGCAACGTGCAGTTCGCCATCAGCCCGGTCAACGGGCGCGTGCTGGTGATCGAGATGAACCCGCGGGTATCGCGCTCGTCGGCCCTGGCCTCCAAGGCCACCGGCTTTCCCATTGCCAAAATCGCCGCCAAGCTGGCCGTGGGTTACACCCTGGACGAATTGCGCAACGAGATCACCGCCGGGCGCACGCCGGCTTCATTCGAGCCGACCATTGATTACGTGGTCACCAAGGTGCCGCGCTTTGCCTTTGAGAAGTTTCCCCAGGCCGATGCCCGCCTGACCACGCAGATGAAGTCGGTGGGCGAAGTGATGGCGATCGGGCGCAATTTCCAGGAATCCCTGCAAAAAGCCCTGCGTGGCCTGGAAACCGGCAAGACCGGACTGGATCCGACCGGCCTTGCCCTGGATCAGGAAGAAGGGCTGGCGCGGGTGCGCCGGCAGTTGCGTGAACCCGGTGCCGAGCGTTTGTTTCACGTTGCCGATGCTTTCCGCGCCGGTCTGGATCTGGACGAAGTGCATGATCTGTCCATGATCGATCCCTGGTTCCTGCGCCAGATCCAGGCTTTGGTTCAGGCTGAAGCCGAGATAGCGGCGCTGGGCTTGACCGGCCTGGATCGAACGCGCCTGTACCGGCTCAAGCGCCAGGGCTTTTCCGACGCCCGTCTGGCCCGTCTGCTGGAGACCGACGAGGCCGCCATCCGCGCCTTGCGCCACGCCTTTGACCTGCATCCGGTGTACAAGCGCGTGGATTCCTGCGCTGGTGAATTCGCCACCGATACGGCGTACCTGTATTCCACCTGGGACGAGGAATGCGAGGCTAACCCGACTACATGCGACAAGATCATGGTGCTGGGCGGTGGTCCAAACCGGATCGGGCAGGGCATCGAGTTCGACTATTGCTGCGTGCACGTGGTCTTGGCGCTGCGCGAGGATGGCTA